>JAQBHC010000033.1:0-6240 GCA_032128175.1 Chloroflexota bacterium
CCACCGGCCGGCTGTGTCGCCTGGCGCACAACCCGAACGTCTCGCCGTCGCAGGGTCCACGGACGGCCCGAGGGTCGTCGGTCGCGTGCCGATCTCGACACAGGATCGGCGATCCGGTGGCTCGATCCCGCACTTCTCCCACGCCCGGGTGGGGCCGGCTGAGCCCGTGGACCGTCGCTGCGTCGCGGTTGTGTCGTCTGGAGCACAACCGGCGGAGTTCAGCGCGAGGCTCCGGCCCGGCCCGGCGATCGATACCGAGGGCCTCGACCCGGCGTGACAGCCTAGCTGGCACGCGCCCAGTTCAAGGTGCCGATATCGGAGCAAAATCGTTCTTGACATCGAACAGGTGTTCGGTCTAGTCTCCGCTCATATAGAACACCCGTTCTCTCGTCCAGTGCCCGGCCGACTGAGCGCCACAACCAAGAACCGCCCCCGGAAGGAGCCAATTGTGGCCATGATCCGAGTTGAGCCGGTCCAGGTGCAGGTGCGAGCCGACTGGTTCGACGGCCGGCCTCGCGAGATCACCTGGAATGCCCGTCGTGTCCGTGTGACGGAAGTCCTGAGCGTCCGCGAGGAGACGTCGGCGTTCCCCGTCGTGGTGGGGCCGCGCACGATCTTCCAGGTCCAGACGCCCATCGCACGGATGACTCTGTCGTATCGGCACCGGACGCGCCGGTGGTCGATCGAGGGCCTGGACGAAGCGGTGCGCGCCGCCTGACGCCGGCGCCGAGCCGCAACGCCGACGCGCTACGGCACGGCAGGGCCCGTGCGGCAAAGCCCGCCGCCGCCGACGCCGACCGCGCCGCGACCAAGCAACCCGGTAACTATCCAAGCCCGGCTCCCGGCCTCCCACGGGACTCCGGGCCGTGCCCACCCGGTGGCGTCTCCTCCGCCGTCGGGATGGTCGGCGGCGGGGCGGGAGCGACGGGGTTCGTGCTCGCCCCGTGCCCGGCCAGTGCCCGGCACTCCGGTCAGCGCTGCATCGCGGGACGCGCCTACAATCGGCAACGTGCAGGACAGCCCCACCCGATTCCGGGACATGACCCTCGATGCGTTCGTCCACCGCCTCGCTTCGGCCGAGCCTGTTCCGGGCGGGGGCAGTGCCTCAGCGGTGGCGGCAAGCCTCGCGGCAGGGCTCGTGGCGATGGTCGCCTCGCTGTCCGAGGGTCGCCCGAAGTACGCGATACATGCCGCGACGCATGCGAAAGCCAAGGCCGCGGGACAGGAGCTGGTCGATCGACTTCTGCAGATTGCCGACGACGACGCGGCCGCCTACGCGACCTTCGCCGTGGCGATGAAGCTCCCGCGCGACACCGACGCCCAGCAGGTGAGCCGCTCGGCGGCCATGCATGCCTCAGCTCGCGCCGCGGCCGAAGTGCCGCTCCTGTGTGTCGAGGGTTGCCTCGAGGTCGCCGTCGCGGCGGAGCTCCTGGCGGGACGCGGCAACGTCAACGCCGCGTCGGATCTCCACGTGGCCGCGCTGCTCGCCGAGGCGGCTGCCCAGGGAGCGGCCGCGAACGTCCGCGTGAATCTCCCGTCGGTCGGGGACGAGGCGTGGGCCACGGCGACCCTGGACCGGGTTGCGGGACTGCTGGCAGAGATCACCGCCCTTGCCGCCGCGACGCACACGGTGGTGGAGAGCGGCGAGATGCGACCGGTGGCGGGCTGATGCGGGCATGACGGTTCAGACTCACGCTCGGCTCCTCGAAGGGGCTCCGATCGCCGACGAAATCCGGACCCAGGTCGCACAGGACGTCGCCGCATTCACCGCTGCACAGGGTCACCGGCCCGCGCTGGTGGTCGTGGTCTGCGGCAGATCCGCTCCCTCGATGGTCTACCTGCAGCGGATTCTGAAGGCCTGCGAATCGATGGGGATCGACGGGCGGCTGGTCGATGTACCCGGTGACGACGCGGCGACCCAGTCCCGCGAGCTCGGGGCAGCTGTTCGAGCGCTCAGCGCCGACACCGAGGTGGCCGGGATCATCGTTCAGATGCCCCTTCCAGCAGGCATTCCAATTCGCACCGTGATCGATGCGATCGACCCGGCCAAGGACATCGACGGCATCCATCCGCTCAATGCTGGCCTCCTGCGGCTCGGCTTCGAAGGATTCGTCCCGGCAACCGCGCATGCCGCGCTGGAGATGATCGAGCGGTCGGGGGTACAGATCGAGGGTACCGAGGCCGTCGTCGTGGGCCGATCGCCGGTCGTCGGCATGCCCCTCGCATCCATGCTGGTCAAGTCCGGTGCCACCGTCACGGTCTGCCATTCGAAGACCCGAGACCTCGCGAGCCACACACGGCGCGCTGACATCGTGGTCGTTGCCGCGGGCCACCCGGGCCTGGTAACTGGGGCCATGCTCAAGCCGGGCGCCGTGGTCATCGATGTCGGGATCAACGTCGTGGACGGCCATCTCGTCGGGGACGTCGATTTCGAGACGGCGCGCGAGGTCGCCTCGGCGATCACGCCCGTACCGGGCGGTATCGGACCACTGACCAATGCCCTGCTGCTGGCCCATCTCGTTCGAGCAGCCGAACGGCAGGTCGCCGAGCGCGCCGGCAGCCCAGCCCCGCCGTCCGCCGCCAAGCCCATCACCAAGCCCATCACCAAGCCCCACAAAGGAATCGAATGAGCTTCCCGTCCGACCTGGAAATCGCCCGATCCGTGACGCCACGCCCGATCATGGACGTTGCCCGCGATCTCGGGCTGCGTGACGATGAAATCGAGCCGTATGGCTACACGAAGGCCAAGATCCGCCTGTCGGCGATCGAGCGGCTGGAGGCTGAACGGCCGCGCGGGAAGTACGTCGTCGTAACCGCCATCAGCCCGACGCCATTGGGCGAAGGCAAGAGCACCATGACCGTCGGGCTGGCCCAGGGTCTGAACAAGATCGGCCGAAAGGCCGCCGTGTGCATCCGCCAGCCGAGTCTCGGCCCCGTCTTCGGGATCAAGGGAGGCGCGGCTGGGGGTGGGTACAGCCAGGTCATCCCGATGGAGGACTTCAACCTCCACCTGACCGGCGACGTCCACGCGATCGGGGCGGCCCACAACCTCGGCGCGGCGTTCATCGACAACCACATCCATCACGGCAACGCCCTCGGGATCGATGGCCTTGGCGTCCTCTGGCCCCGGGTCGTCGACATCAGCGACCGCGCGCTGCGCAAGGTCGTGGTGGGCCTGGGTGGACGGGACAACGGTTATCCACGCGAGACCGAGTTCGTGATCACGGTGGCCTCGGAGGTGATGGCCGTGCTCGCGCTTGCCCACGACCTCGTCGATCTCCGGGCGCGCCTGGGTCGCATGGTGCTGGCGACGACGCGAGACGGGAAGCCGGTGACCGCCGAGGACCTCAAGGTCGCGGGCTCGATGGCTGTGCTCCTGACCGACGCGATCAAGCCGAATCTGCTCCAGACCCTCGAGGGTGGGCCGGCATTCGTTCATTGCGGGCCGTTCGCGAACATTGCCCACGGCAACAACTCCATCCTCGCCGACAGGATCGCGCTGGCCACGAACGACATCGTGTGCACCGAGGCGGGGTTCGGCGCGGAGATGGGCGCCGAGAAATTCTTCAACATCAAGTGCCGCGCGTCAGGGCTGCGACCCGACGCGGCCGTCATGGTCGCCACCATCCGCGCGCTCAAGATGCACGGCGGGGTGGGCAAGATCGTGGCCGGCAAGCCCCTCGACCCGGCGCTCCAGCAGGAGAACGTCGAAGCGGTCGCCCGGGGGGCCGCGAACCTCGCCAAGCAGATCGAGAACGTCCGGCTCTTCAACGTGCCGGTCGTCGTGGCGATCAACGCCTTCCCGACCGACACCCCGGCCGAGGTTGAGGCAGTCCGCCAGGTCGCGATCGCGGCCGGAGCCCGCGCGGCCGAGGTGGCCAACAATTTCGCGCTCGGCGGGGCCGGGGCCACCGATCTGGCCGAAGCTGTCTGGGCGGCCGCCGAGGAGGGTGCCCCGAACTTCCAGCTCCTGTACCCGGACGATGCGCCGCTGATGGACAAGATCGAGGCGATCGCCACGAAGGTCTACGGGGCGGACGGCGTGGATTACCAGGCCGCGGCGCGCAAGCAACTCCTGCAATACGAGGCGATGGGTTTCGGGCACCTGCCGATCTGCATGGCCAAGACGCAGTACTCGCTCAGCGCGGACGCCTCCCTGAAGGGTCGGCCGACCGGGTTCCGGATCCCCATCCGGGAGGTGCGCCTGTCGGCCGGTGCCGGGTTCATCACACCGCTCGCCGGCGAGATGCGGACAATGCCCGGACTCCCGTCGCGGCCGGGCGGCGAGAACATCGACATCGATGGCGACGGGGACATCGTCGGGCTCTTCTAGCCCGGACGGATCAGCCGAACCAGCCTGCGCTGGCGGCGAGTGCCAGGGCGACGATCAGTCCGGCGACAATGCCGACGGCCCCCGCGCCCCAGGCACGCGGGTCCATGGCCCCGAGCGCATCACCGCTGTCGTGCGCGTGATCGTCATGCCCATGGTCGCCGCCGTGGTCGTCGGCCGACTCGTGCGGGCCGACCGTGTGTTCCTCGGCGGCGGTGGATGTGTTGGCGTCGCTCATCGCGGTCCGAGTACCTCCGCGGCGAATCCTACACTGCACGAGATGCCGGCCACCGCCCCCCACTTGAGCGCGCGCCCCGCGCTTGAGCGCGCGCCCATGATCCGACCTCGGTGACGCTGACCCGGGACGCCCGACTGCTGTTCGCCGCGCGGAGCGTCCGGATGGCCGGCTACGGCGCTCTCTCGGTCGTCCTCGTCCTGTACCTCGCCGCGCTCGGCTTCGATGGGCCAACGATCGGGATCCTGCTGACCCTGACGCTCCTCGGCGACGCGGCGCTGAGCCTGTGGCTGACGACTCATGCCGACCGGATCGGACGGCGTCGGGTGCTCCTCGCGGGTGCCCTGCTGATGAGCGCGGCCGGGCTCGTCTTCGCCGGCACGGATGTTGTCGCGCTCCTTCTCGTCGCGGCGACGATCGGGGTGATCAGTCCGTCGGGCGGCGAGGTCGGGCCGTTCCTCGCCGTCGAGCAGGCAGCGCTGAGCCAGGCGGTCCCCGACGATCGGCGGACGAGCGTCTTCGCCTGGTACAACCTCGCCGGGTCGGTGGCAACCGCGTTCGGGGCGCTCGGGGCGGGCCTGGCCGTCGGTGCCCTGCTGGCGGGAGGCGTCGGCGACATCGATGCCTACCGGGTCGTTCTCGTGGCCTACGCCCTCGTTGGGCTCGCCATCGCGCTCATCGTTCGTGACATGGGCGTCGGGATCGAAGCGCCGCGACCTACCGACGCATCGATCGTCGGTCGACTCGGCCTCCATCGATCACGCGGGACGGTGTTCCGGCTGTCGGCACTGTTCTCGCTCGATGCTTTCGGGGGCGGGCTGGTCATGCAGAGCCTGCTCGCCTTCTGGTTCCACACGACATACGGCGTGCCCGAGGCGATGCTCGGGGCGATCTTCTTCGCCGCGAACCTCCTTGCGGCCGCCTCGGCGCTCGCCGCGGGCCGGATCGCAGCCCGGATCGGCCTCGTCAACACGATTGTGTTCACGCACCTGCCGTCGAACGTGCTGCTCATCCTCGTGCCGCTCATGCCGACGGTCGAGCTGGCGATCGCGGTCCTGCTGCTCCGCTTCAGCATCAGCCAGATGGACGTGCCGACCCGCCAGAGCTACACGATGTCGGTGGTCGATCCGGACGAACGTTCTGCGGCGGCCGGCGTGACCGGCATCGCCCGCACGACGGGTGCCGCGATCAGCCCCAACCTGGCGGCGCCGCTCTACGCGATCCCGGGTCTCGCGTTCCTGCCGTTCGTCATCGCCGGTAGCCTGAAGATCGTCTACGACCTGGCCCTGTGGCGGGCGTTCCGCTCAAGGCAGGGCCCGGGCGGCGGAGCGGACTCGCCCAGGGCCTGACCGATGGCCGACCGTCAGGTTCCGCTCGGCCGCCCGCGATCACGAACGGCAGGAACGCGAGGCCCGGGATCGCGTACAGCGGCGCCGCCAGGTTCGGGCTGATCGCGGCTCCCGTGGTTCGGGCGATACCGGTCACGCCGGCCGCCGCAGAACGTTCGTCCGGATCGACCACCGACATCGTGTAGCTCTGACGCGTCGGCACGTCCATCTGGCTGATGCTGAAGCGGAGGAGCAGGACGGCGGTCGCCAGCTCGACCGTGGGCATGAACGGCACGAGGATGAGGAGCACATTCGATGGCAGGTGGGTGAACACCATCGTGTTGATC
>JAQBHC010000034.1:0-12558 GCA_032128175.1 Chloroflexota bacterium
CGCGGCCGCTGCCGGGCGGGGCGGGGATTTCCGCGACGAATGCCTGGCTGTACGCCTCGACGACGAACTCGACGTCACTCTCCGACGCATGGACCGCTGTGGCTTCGTCATCCCAGGGCACGTCGGCTGGGGGCGGTGACAGGCCGCGCAGGCGCGCGAGCACCCGCCGCGCGCGCTGCGGGAGCTCGACCTCGCGGACCTTCGGGACCTCCTCGCGAAACTGACGGTCACGCTCCTCCGACCACGCCGCCATGAAGAGCGCCGGATCCCCGAGCCCCAACGCGGGGCAAACGACCGCCGCAGTCCGTCGCGCGACGGCCTTGAGGGCCGCCCGGTCGACGGGGACGAGCGTGTTGCCGAAATCGAGCGTCACGGCGCGAATACCGACCAGTGGCACGTTGGGTCTCCGAGTTGCAGGACGGTCGAGCGTGGTCCTCGTCAGCGAGCCGCGCTCGACGGACAGATGTCGCGATAGGGACAGTATGTGCACGCCATGACATCCGGCCGCGCCGTGTAGTCGCGGGCCCGGATGCCCTCCGCAGCGGAACGGATTCGCTCGCGGGCCTTGCTCAGCCGGTCAGGCTCAACCGGTGTCCGGCCGACGAGGCCGGAATCCAGGAAGTGGAGTTGCAGCGCGTCCGGGAGACGCCCGGTCATTGCCTCGTAAGCCATGGCGTAGATCTGGAGCTGCAGCGAATCGCGCGTCCGCTGTCGTGCCTTCACCGGGTCGCGCACGTCGCTCGACTTGTAGTCCGTGATCGTGACGTCCTCGCGGCCGAGCAGCTCGAGCGTCGGCTCGACGACGTCGGCGCGCCCTTGCGAGGCGGCGGCCAGCGCCATGGCCGGATCCACGGCCGGACCCGCCTCGCTTGCAACGATGTCCACGCGGTCGAAGCGGCCGCGAATGCGATCCCCGCCGAGCGAGAAGGCGAAATCGCGTTCGACCCAGGCCGGCACGACGGCCCCAGGGGTCAACTGGCTGGCACGAAAGCGGCGCAACGTCGCGTGACCTGCCGCCAGTCGAGCCTGCTCGTGCTCTCGTGACACGAACCCCTCGTTCCTCCAGGCCCGCTCAAACACCGCGGCCAGATCGGGCTCGGACAGAGGGGTGCCGCGCCTCTCGGATCGATGGAACTCCTGGACGGCCTGGTGCAGCGCAGCGCCGTACACGATCGAGTGGTGCGGGGCTGTCGGGACCCGCAGGACCTGCCCGTAGTGAAACTTCCTGGGGCACGAGAGGTAAGCGTCGATCGCTGAGTGACTGAGGGTCAGCGGACCCTCGACCGGTCGCGTTTCTCGGAGTTTCGGAGGCGCCTCGAGCGGCGCCTGCGCGGCCAGCTTCTCCCTCGGGTTGTGCGCTGCTGCGCCCGCTCCGGGCGTGCCGGCCGAGGTTGGAAGGTCGAGCGCTTCGAGGACAAACGGAGACACGCGGCGGGCCCGCGCCCCGCCGTAGTCGGCGGCGTGGGTGAGGATAAGTTCGTCGCGCGCCCTGGTCATGGCCACGTAGAAGAGTCGCCGTTCTTCCGGGAGCTGCGGGTCCACGCCCGACGCCGGCCCGACGACGAGCTGATCCGGCATCGCCAGGGGCTCGCGTCGCGCCGTTGACGGGAAGCGCCCAGAGACCAGACCGGGCAGCACGACGACGGCGAACTCGAGGCCCTTCGCCTTGTGGATGGTCATGACCGTGACCGCGTCGAAATCCGGGTCGGGATCGGCCGTCGCCGGATCGTCCCCGGCGTCGATCAGCGTGCCGAGGTGCGGCACCAGGAAGACCGCTCGGTCGTCGGCGAGGAGTCCGGAACGGGCGCGCACGAGGTCAAAGAAGCGGGCCAGGTTGGCAAGCACTTCCTCTGCCGCCGGGGTTACGGCGGATACCAGCGCGGCGAGCCACCCTGACTCTCGCAGGAAGGAATACAGGACCTCGCCGGCGGGGCGAGCGTGCGCCAGATCCCGCAGACGCCGGAGATCACCGACGAGTCGTGCGATCGAACGCAGGCCGTCCGCGGATACCGCAAGGCCGCCGCCGCTCTGGTCGACATCCTGGAGCACGGCCCATGCCGAGCGGTGGCCGCGTCGCGCGGTGCCCATCACCAGGGACAGGTCCTCGGCGGGCACGCTGTAGACCTCGGACGCCGCAAGGGCGTATACGTCCGTGCTGGCTTCCGGATCGGCGACCGATCGAAGTACCGACAGGAGGAGCCTGACCTCCGGCCGCCCGTACAGGCCCGATGTACCGGCGAAGCGCCACGGCACGCCGGCCACATTGAGGCTCCGGAGAATTGGGTCGGCGCTGGCATTGGCACGGACGAGAATGGCCAGGTTCCGGGCAGGCACGCCGGCGTCGATGCGCCGCCGGAAATCCGCGGCGATCCAGTCGGACTCTTCGCTTCCGGTCGCAAAGGCGTGCAGTCGGACGGGGACATCCGTGCTCCCCGGGCGCTGCGGGATCAACTGCTTGGAGATGCCGACCCGGACCTCGAGTCGATCCGGGTCGTTGAACCGAATGAGCCGGTGGGCGGCGTCAAGGATCGGCGCCGTGGACCGGTAGTTCCGGCGCAGAACCACCGTCCGCGCACCCGGATAGCGGTCCCGGAAGTCGAGGATGTTGCTGATCGCTGCCCCTCGGAACCGATAGATCGACTGGTCGTCGTCCCCCACCACCGTGACGTTCCGGTGCCCCTCAGCGAGCAGGCCGATCAGGGCGGACTGGACAGGATTGGTGTCCTGGAACTCATCAACGAGCAGGTAGCGATAGCGGCTTCGGACCGTCCCAAGCGTGGCCGCCGATTCTCGGAGCAGCCGCAGTGCGAGGGAGACCTGATCGCCGAAATCAATTGAGCCACTCCTCGACAGGAGCGACGTGTATGCCTCAAACGCGTTGGCCAGCTCGCCCTGTCGCGCAGCCAGTTCGGCCAGCGCCGCAGCGGCCGAAGGATCCGCCAGTTGTCCTGCGTGATTGGTTTGGAGGGCCGCGATGGCAGCTCGGGCATCGGCCTCGAGCCCGGCCGCATGCTCGCGGTAGCGCGCTGGACTGACGTCCTCGTCCCGGCATCGACCGAACAGCCCAGCGAGAGCACCGAGGAAGCGGGTCGGATCTCCAAGCGGCAGATACGCGTCCAGCCCCAACTCGAACAGGTGCTCTCGAAGCAGGATCACTGTCTCCGCCCTGGAGAGAACTCGGGCGTCCGGGGACATGCCGGCCTCGAACGCGAATTCGCGGATCAGGCGGTCGCCAAACGCATGGAACGTCGAGATGGCCGTGTCCGCGAAGCCATACGGGACGAGCTGATCCACGCGGAGCTGCATCTCTGCTGCCGCCTTGTCCGTGAAGGTGAGCCCGAGGATCTCGGATGGCCGAGCGCGGCGCGTCGCGACCAGCCAGGCGATGCGACGGGTGATGACCTCCGTCTTCCCGGTGCCCGCGCCGGCGACGACCAGCAACGGCCCTTCGCCGTGCGTCACGGCCCGCCGCTGCTCCAGGTTCAGACCACCCAGGAGCGCGGCCAGTCCGACGTCGTCGGGTTCCCTGGCTGCCGGCTTGGCGAAGCGAGTCCAGACCGGAACCTGCTCCAGGTGCCGGCGACGGCGAGGCGACCGACAGCGCCGGCGGGAGACAAGAGATTGGGGTTCGACCTGGGAGGAAGTGGGGTCCATGAGCCCACCATGCCCGCCCTCCGTGCCACCTTGCCTGACACGGACCACTGGCGGCCGCTGCGCGCTTCGGTCAGTCGCGGGGCGCGGCCTCCGGCGTCGGCGTGAGCGCGCGTCGAAGAGCGTCGGCCTCCTCGTCGCTGACGGCGGCATCGGGTCGTCCGCCGGTCACGCCCTTGGCGTAGACCCGCGTCTGGTTTCTGGTGTGCAGGCTGCTCACGACGAACCCATTTCCGTGGTCATCGAGCAGCGCGAGCGCGAAACTCTGGTTCCCGCCCGTGTCCTCGAACGGGTTGTAACGGACCAGACCAACACGCGAGAAGGAGCGGCGCAGGTCGCGCTCGAGGACCGTCGTCCGCGCCTCGACCTCGGCCAGGTCGCGAACCGCCTGGTGCACCCGGGTCAAATGCGCCTCCAGGATGGCCTCGAGACTGCGCTCCTCGCTGCCCCGGGTGATCGCGCTGAGGCGGCGTGCCAGCGTCCGCGTACGACGGACGAGAAAGGCACTGAGGATCATGAGCGCGAGCACGACGACCACGAGGCCGGCCACAACCGGAGCACTGTTGGACTCGAGGAAAGCGATCACATCGATGGCTGGTGGCCTCCGCTGAAGGGTCCCCGAGTCTAGCGTCCCGGGTCCTTGGGGACTCGGTCGAGTCGCCGGTGTATCCTCCGACCCAACGAAACCCGACCACGACCGCAGCAGGAGCACGCCGCCCGATGGCGAAGCGCACACGCTACACGGCTCGCCCCGCGGGGCGCCGACCCGCCGCCACAAAGCCCGCCCTGAGCGGAGCCACGACCGTTCGTTCGAGCGGCCTTACGAGCATGGAAGTCGAGCGTGCAGCGCAGCTCGAGGCCGAGCTCATGGAGCGCGAGCGGGAGGCTATCGCGGACAACGCCCGGCGACGCGCTCGGTCGCGCGGCCTCGACCACTCGATCGCCGCCGACGCCGGCGTCCCACTCTCTCGGCGCGCGGCCCAGGAATATGCCTACGTGGCCCGCGACGTGCGACGGATCGCCATCACCGCGGCAGTCATGTTCGGACTGCTTGGCGCCCTCTGGGCAATCGTGAACTTCGGGGGCGTGGGGCTGTCCTGATCATCAGGGCTGCCGCAATGCAGCGCTGACAGGCCCGCCCGTTTGCCCACCGCCCGCCTGACGGCAGGCTCGCCGGGCCTCAGCTCACCGCTTTCTTCACGAGCGCGCCGATCCTTGCCTCGTCGGCGACGGTCAACGCGGTCAGCGCGAAGGCGGTCGGCCACATGGCGCTTTCGTCGAGGTTCGCCTCGTCGCTGAAACCGAGCGTCGCGTACCTCGAGTTGAACTTCTCCGCGGCCTGGAAGAAGCAGACGACCTTGCCGTCCTTGGCATACGCCGGCATGCCGTACCACGTCTTCGGCCAGAGGTCTGGCGCGGACGCGGTGATGATTGCGTGGAGCCGCTCGGCCATGGCGCGATCCGGTCCCTTCATCGCGGCGATCGCGGCGAGGAGGTCGCGTTCACCGTCCGCCTTGTTCTTGTTCGCGCGCGCCTCCGCCTTCAGTTCCTGGGCGCGCGCTTTCATCGCGGCTCGTTCGTCGTCCGTGAAGGTGAGGCTCCTGGCGGACTTCTGCGTGTCATTCACTGGGGGTTTCCTCGCTGCCAGATCTGATGGGTCGACCCTGAGGATAGTGAGCCGCCGCCGCCGCGGCGGCTGGCCCAGTACTGCTCCGGCGTGGCCTGGGACCGGGCCCGAGGTCTCCGCGCTTCCATGCGCGGCGCAGGGAGCGCGAGTGGCCCTATCATTTGCGTTGTCATGAGCAAGCCACTCACCGAATCCGTACTCAGCCGGTTGACCGCCGAGGCATTGGTGACCTACCTCGGGCAGTCCGACCGATTCGAGCTGACGATGCATCCGGGCTGCTGCCTGGGGCTCACTGGCGAGCCCGTCGCGGACTTGAACTACCTCGTGGCTGGCCGAGGCGCGGGGGACGGTGACCACTTTGCGGCCGCCTGCATGACCTGCATCTCGCGCAGTCTGCCGTTCCTGGCCATGATCTTTCCGGAGGCCGGCGACAGTGTCGAGCGGAGGGCCGCTGACCTCGGTCTCGTCCACGTCGTCGATTTTCCGTTCATGGTTCGCGATGACGCACCGATCGAGCCCGAGGGAAACGACGCGGTCAATGTGCGGAGGGCGAGCGGCCCAGACGGAGCGGAGGCGAACGTGCGGGTCCTGAGTTCGGCGTTCGTCATGCCCGAGGAGTCCGTCCGGCGTGTATTGCCGGCGTCACTCGTTGACAGTCCGAACCTCGACATCTTCCTCGCGTCAATCGACGACGAGGTGGTCGGAACGGTCACCCTGATTCATCACGGCGACACGTCCAGCATCTGGTCCATGGCGACCGACACTGCGCGTCAGCGTTCCGGTATCGGCCGGCGGCTGCTGTCGACGGCAATGGCCGAAGCACGGATCCGGGGCGCCTCCCGCTTCTTCCTCGGGGCGACGCCGGCCGGCTACCGGCTCTACGAGAGCCTTGGCTTCACGACCCGCACCGCGGCCAAGGTTTGGGCCTCGGGCGAAACGCATCAAGCCTAAGGGGCGACTCGGAAGGCAAAGGACGCGCCACTGCAAGCCAGGCACGGCGAGGAAGCTGCGGGCTGATGCTCAGTTCAGCTGGCGACACCCCGTAGACTCTGCGAGATGCCCTCCCGCCGACCAAACGCCCGCCTGACCGGCGCTCGGCCTGAAGCCCTCTTCCGGCCCCCGCCCGAGCGCCAGCCGCTGGCCGCCCGGATGCGCCCGCGGACGTTCGACGAGTTCGTCGGCCAGGAGCAGCTCGTCGGCAGGGAGGGCCCACTCCGCAAGTCCGTGGGGCGTGGTCATCTGGGCTCGCTTCTCCTGTGGGGACCGCCCGGCACCGGAAAGACGACCCTCGGGCGCATTCTCGCTGACGCCGTCGGTGCCCACTTCTCCACCCTGTCAGCCGTCATGTCGGGCGTCGCCGAAGTACGCGCTGCGCTAGCCGAGGCCCAGGAGCGATTGACCCTCAACGGCCAGCGCACCGTCCTCTTCATCGACGAGATCCATCGCTTCAACAAGTCGCAGCAGGACGCCCTTTTGCCGCACGTGGAGGACGGCACGGTCACTCTGATCGGCGCGACCACCGAGAACCCGTACTTCGAGGTGAACACGGCCTTGCTTTCGCGCCTTCGGGTGTGGCGCCTGGAACCGCTCGTGGACTCGGACATCGAAACCGTCGTCACCCGCGCGATCGCCGACGCAGAACGCGGGCTGGCGGGGTCGTTGGGGCCGACAGGCGGCGTCGCGCTCGCTGGCGATGCCTTTGCCCACCTCGTGTCGATGGCCGGAGGAGATGCCCGCTCGGCCCTCAATGTCCTCGAAGGCGCCGTGGCGCTGGCGGAGGACGGTGACATCCGCGATGCCGAGGGTCGCGTATCACCGCGTCTGGCGGACGTGGAGGCCGCCGCCCAGCAGCGCGTGCTGGCCTACGATCGTGCCGGCGACGGACACTTCGACACCGCGTCGGCGTTCATCAAGAGCCTTCGGGGCAACGATCCCGACGCGGCTGTCTACTGGCTCGCTGCCATGATCGCCGCCGGTGAGGATCCCAAGTTCATTGCGCGCCGGTTGATCATCAGCGCCAGTGAGGACGTCGGCAACGCCGACCCTCGAGCCCTCCAGGTCGCCGTTGCCGCCGGTCAGGCCCTCGACTGGATCGGCCTGCCCGAGGCCCGGTTTGCGTTGGCCCAAGGCCACTGTCTTTATTACGTCATCCCCGAAGTCGGACTCCATCGGTCGCGCGTTCGATGCGGCCATGTCCGATGTCTTGAAGCTCGGATCGCTTCCCGTCCCGAACCACTTGCGCAGCGCTGGCGACCGGCGGATGAAGCAGCACGGCATCGGCGTTGGTTATCGCTTCCCCCACGACTTCGAAGGCGACGACATTGACCAGCAATACCTACCCGATGAGCTGGTCGGACGTCGCTATTACTTCCCAAACGATCAGGGCTACGAGGTAACTATCGCCGCCCGAATGGAGGCTCGCGCCCAAGCGCGTGCGGAACGACCGCGAAGGAAGTCTCGGCCTGACATGCCATCGGCGTCGATGGGCGACGGGATGAAGGCCGGGATGGAGGCAAAGAAGCGAATAGCCAAGACGCAGAAGGCAGACGCCGGCGAATGACCGACCAATGCCTCCCCGAGAGACGGGCGGTGCCATCCCCTCATACGACGGCTCATGTCAAAATCCTCGGAGAGACCCAAACCGATTAGACGGGACACAGAATGCAGACTCCGAATGACTACCTACCCGTCGATATCACTCACCAAGGCGACGCGCGTGAGTTGATCGCGAAGCTCGAACCGGAGTCAATCGCGCTAAGCGTTTGGTCCCCGCCCTATCACGTGGGGAAGAGCTACGAGATCGAAACCGAGTACGACGAATGGGTGGCACTCCTAGAGACAGTGATCGCCGGACATCTCCGCGTGCTGGCTCCTGGAGCCTTCCTCGCAATCAACATCGCCGACATCCTTGTCTTCCCAGACGCCAGTGCCGCGGGAGCATCCTCAAAGGCAGGCCAGTCCGCCACCGATGCGCCGAATCGGACCCGCTCGGCCTCGGTCGGCGTGGCGGCGACCAACCCGGCGACCTCGGACAGACACGCGCCCAGGATGTCCCGATACGGCCGATACGGACCGGCCTCCAGCGCCGCCTCGCTCGCAGCGAATCGCTCCAGCAGTTGGTCGTCGGTGACGTCGATGAGACGAGCGCCGAGGGCCGCCCGCAGCCCTGTCACGATCCCGGCCTCCCAGTCGATGAGCGTCCCGTAACAGTCGAAGGTCAGGGCGTCGAATTCGTCGAACTGGAGACCGGTCATTGCAGTCCTGTCGATCAGGTCCGGAAGGGAGTGGGGTGGCCTATGGGGGTCGAACCCATAACCTGCGGAACCACAATCCACCGAGAGGCTGATTGCCGCCATCCCCGGGTGTCCGATCCGTATTCACGAGGGGCATTACGCGTGTCACGTCGTCCAGTGCGATGGGTCGCGATCCGCCCCTGTGGGGGTCAAGCCAGGGGTCAGTCGTTGCGCCCAGGGTTGGGCGATAGACAAGCTGGGTGGACCCACAGGGCTCAACGCCGCTAGATCGGGCTGAGCGCCTCCGGGGCGCCTTCTGCCTGGAGCCAGTTCATGGGTAGGCTGAGCGTTTCAGATCTGATCGAGGATGGCGCTGCGCCGCTCGGCGTGCTCTTCGCCCGTGATGGTGCCGTCGTCCCGAAGGGAATCCAATTCCAGGAGCCGGTCTCGAACCGAGCGGCTCGGCTCGGAGGCGACATGGTCGGTCGCCCCCTGGGCTGTCGGCCGCTCGAAGGTCGCTGAGATGGTGCCGTCAATGTCGGCGCTCCAATAGACGAAGAGTAGGACCGCCCCGATCACCGCGACGATCATCCCGATAAATGCGTTCCCGACTGTGAAAAATAGTCCGATCAGGAGCAGCAGCAATCCTGCAAGCCCGGTGAGCGTTGGGCGCTCGCCGGCCGCCCAGGATTGTGAGGTGAGCCGGTAGCCCGCCTCAGCCAACTGTGATCGAACGCTCCCTCAAGGCTAGTGGGCAACCTCGAGACACACAGGTGTGGAGTGTCATGACTACCCGATGCTACGGCGTGCGGGACGTGCACACGTGGTACACGCAGAGACCACGCAGGTGGCCCGCGCAGCGCACACAGGTACACACACCCGTGGGAGGAGGGACGGCGCCAGCCCTATGCCGCGGCCTCGAAAGGGAATACTCGCAGCCTACGGGCGCGATGGGTCGCCGGCGGCGGACATGTCGACGACGTCCGACCCATCGGTGCGCCTGTCAACAAGGAGTGCGAACGCGAGTGCGCCGACTAGGATCGTCAACCCGGGGCCGCCCGGGGTGTGTCCGGTCAAAGCGCCACCCGCGACCATGCACGCAAGCGCCGCGAGCGCCGCGCCTGCACCGGCGAATGCGCCCGCACGCCCACGTACGACGAGACCGACGCCGACCACGACGACGAGGAAGCCAACGCCTTCGAGCGCGAAACCGACCGCGCCGACGTAGTCGTTCGGAACCACATAGTCGCCGAAAATCCCCACACACAGAACGACGAGCCCGGCAAGGAGAACCCGCCTGCCGCCACGCATCGGCCGAGCGAGCACGAATGGGGATACGGTCACCAGCCCGAGCGCAACGAGATAGGCGACTCCGTACCGGTCGTAGATCATCTCGGAGTCCCTGCCGAGCAAGCCAAGCTCGAACAGCCAACGCGAGACGCCGTCCGGCACGAGTCCCGCCGCGCCGCCCGAGCCATAGGCGTCTTGAAATGCAAGCGCGAACGGCAGCGTCAACGCGAGCCCGACCAGCGCTCCGAGCACGACACCAACCCGGGCCGCCATGCGACGGTTGCGCGGCCTCGCGGGTGACTCCCCTAGGCCCAGAGTAAGGTCCTTAGGCGCATGGGACGGCATGGGGAAGAAGTATAGCGCGAGCTGGGAGGCCGGCGTCACTACGCTCAATGAGTGTCCGAGCGAATCGTGGCGCGGGCTTGCGGACGGCGGCGGGCTTCACGTTCGACCGCTTGGATGCGACCTTGACCTTGGTGGCGGTCGGCTTCGCGGCCTTCAGTGCCTCGGCCCGCTTCTTGGTGCAGGCCGGCCCAAGGTGCCACTTGGCGCTGACCGATGCTTCGGTTCCTCCGCAGACTGACCAACGACCCCGGCAAGTCATCTTCGGATCGAGCTTCTTGGTGGTCATCGAGGTCTCCCTTCGAGTGGATCGTTGCGGACGCAACGAGTTCGAAGCTGATAGTCGACGGCTCCGCGGAGACTGTCCATAGCCTTGGACCCGCCTCTTCCACTCAGTGTGCGAGGGTGGCCGTACCACGCAGGTCGACTTCGACCGGGAGCATGTCGTCCCCCAAGCGAACAACACGGACATGCCGACGGAGATCCTCGCCGAGGGTCGCGTCATCCGCGTCCCATCGAACGTTGGGCGTCAGTGGGCCGACGCCAACCCAGTCATTGTCGATGTCGGCCAGAGTGTCGAGTTCGGCCGCGATCTTCGCTGCCCGTGCCTTCGACTTTTCCCGGGTCAGGAGTCCGTCGGCGACCGCCCAACCAAGTCTCTCGCGCTCGGCTTCGAGTTCTGCCCGTCGCTTCGCGGTGTCGGGCTTCGCTTTGAGGATGGCCGCACTCGACCGTCGGGGGATCTGCCGCTTCAGAGCGTCGTAGACATGCCGAGATCGCGCCACGGAGCGGCCATGCGACGCGACGCCCTCTTTGTGGCCGCGCGAGCAGTAGAGGGATGCCCAAGCTTTTGTGCGACGGTCGCGCGCCGGGGTCATGAGCGTCCCGCAGTGACACTCGACCAATCGAGACAGAGGCGCGTCGCCCGCGGCTCGTCGCCGTCCGCCATTGCGGGGTTGTCGCGCACGTTGCACGCCCGTCCGGTCAAGCGCACGAGAGAGTGTCTTCGGCTCCCACCCGAGAAGCCGTGCCGCCTGGAGCACGTTGCCTTTGGTTGCGGTGATGGCGTCGATTAGCGGTTGCATTGGTTGGTCGGGGTTCGGGACCTCAACAATCTTGGCCGTCCGCTTCGGGTCGTCCGTCACGTCTCCGTTTGCATCGAGACGGACCCGCATCCAGCCGTATGGCGACCTGCCCTGATAGACCTCATCACCGCGGCGGGCCTGCGTCTCGCGGCCACGAGCGGATCGTTCGACCGCCTTTCGTCCCTCGCGTTGCGCCATCATCATCTCGATGATCGCGATGTCTTCGTTGTCGCCCGAAGCGCGGTCCTGGCCTGACTGGTCCCTGACCTCGACGTGGTGCTCGACACACAGCGCCGTGAAGTCGAGCCATTCGCGCAGTGATCGCCCCGCCCGGTCGAGGGCGGTGACATAGACAAGTGTCACGTTGCCCGCGGCGATGTCGTCGTGGAGCCGCCGCCAGTGGCTTTTGGCGCCGCGCTTCCCATGACGCCCAGAGCGGCCGTCATCGATGTACGGCTTCAAGGGCGCAACCACGCCTTGGCGGATCGCCAGTTCCTTGATGGAGTCCAACTGCGCGTCTGCGGATGCGGCATCCTTGTGGGACTTGCGCACGTAGGCGGCGGGTCGAGTGGAGATCATGTCAGTTCATCCTTTCGTAGCACCGGTCCGTAATGCGAACGCTACGACAGGTGACGTACTAAGTCCAATCGCGCAGGCCGCGACGTACATCGCAACCGCACCGAAATCGAACCGGGCCGGCATGGTGTTTGCGGCTGCAGCCGGCGATGTTGAGGGACGCGGGGCACTACCCGTTCCGCTGCACCTTCGGAATGCGGCGAACCCGCGGATGAAGCACCACGGTATTGGCGTCGGCTACCAGTATCCACATGACTTCGACGGTGCCGACGTGGACCAGCAATACCTGCCCGACGATCTCGCCGCCGCTCGCTACTACCTGCCGACGGCAAACGGCTACGAGGCGACGCTGGCGGCCCGGATGGCCGCTCGTGCCGAGGCTCGCAACGCTGCACGGGCGGCCGGCCGCACGCCAAGAACGAGGCTTCCCGGCCCGGAAGTCCGCCCGCGCTCCGGCGACTCGATCATGAAGACCCGCGAGACCAACCGAAGGAGACTCGCCGACACCGAGAATCGTGATGCGGGCGCCGATCCAGGGGCGGGGGGCTCCTAGTGGAACGACCGGACGTCCGCTACGCCCGTGCTGCCGACGGCACCCTCTCGCCAACCGCCGAGCTGTCGGGCGCCGGACGAGCCGTCGGGACGAGGACGATGAACCGACCGTCGCGCTCCGGGTACTTGCCCTCCGGCCGCTTCCACGGCAGGAAGTTGCGCTCCATCTCGGCCTGATCCTGAAACGTTCCGGGCGGATCGG
>JAQBHC010000035.1:0-5612 GCA_032128175.1 Chloroflexota bacterium
TACTCCGGCCATGCGGGCGCGGCTGCCGCTGCCCTGGCCAACCTCGACATCATCGAGCGCGAGGGACTGGTCGCTCGGGTCAAGACCCTGGAGCCGTACGTGGCGCGCTCCTTCGAGCGCCTTGCAGGTCACGCCCTGGTCGGAGAAATTCGGACGGTCGGGATGACCGCGGCCGTGACCGTGGACCCAGACGCGCTTGCTACCGATCCGGGCATCCCCGAGCGGCTGGTCGCGGCAGCCTATCGCAACGGCGTGGCCACTCGCGTACTGCGTGGGCACGCCCTTCAGTTCTCGCCACCGCTCGTGATCACCGAGGCGCAGATCGATGCCATCATCGATGCGTTCGGGGCCGCCTTCGACGAGGTCGCGGCAGCTCGCTGAGTCTGGGCGCTGGGTCACGTGGGGCTCACGTCGGCTCAATCTCTCGGCACGGTCAAGACTTGATTCCGGGACCCCAACCGGCGCATGATCGACACCTTCCCGGCCGTCAGCAGGAGGTCCCGCCCGTGGCTGCGCACATCTCGCTCATTGTCAACGGGAGGACCCGCGAAGCGGATGTGGAGCCGAGACGGCTGCTCGTCCAACTGATTCGCGAGGACTTCGATCTCACCGGAACGCACGTTGGCTGCGATACCTCGCAGTGTGGCGCGTGCACCGTGACCGTGGACGGCAAGGCGATCAAGTCGTGCACGATGCTCGCCGTTCAGGCTGATGGCTCGAGCGTGACCACGATCGAGGGCATGGCGACGGCCGAGGGCCTTCACCCCTTGCAGACCGCGTTCTGGGAGCATCACGGGCTCCAGTGCGGGTTCTGCACGCCGGGAATGATCATGGCCGCCGCGGATCTGCTTGCTCGAACGACAGAGCCGACCGACGACGAAATTCGTCATGCAATCCAGGGCAACTTCTGTCGCTGCACGGGCTACCAGAACATCGTGATCGCGATTCGTGCAGCGGCCAAGGCCATGCACGACGGCGCGACCGCCGGCACGGCTGGGTAAGGGGGCTCGAGATGACAACTGACATGCTGGGCAAGCGCGTCAAGCGGGTCGAGGACCAACGCCTCATCACCGGCGAAGGCCGCTTCGTGGACGACATCAAGCTCCAGTCGATGGTCTATTGCGCCATCCTCCGAAGTCCCTACGCGCACGCCAACATCCGCTCCATCGACACGACCGGCGCGAAGGCGATGCCTGGGGTCCTCGACGTCATGGTCGGCGCGGACATCCCGTACAACCCGCTCCCGATGGCCTGGCCGGCCGGTGGCTCGGCCGGCCTCCAGAACAACGTGAACATGCCCAGGGCGCTGGCCACGGACGGTGTCAAGTGGACCGGGGAAGGCGTGGCGGCCGTTCTTGCCGAGACCCCCGAGCAGGCGTTCGACGCCCTGGAGGCGATCGTCGTCGACTACGAACCGCTGCCCACCGTGGTGGACGCCGAGAAGGCGACGCAGCCCGGGGCTCCGCAGCTTCATGAGAACGCCCCGAACAACATCGTCTTCGACTGGACCGTCGGGGACCGCGACGGTGCGGCAGCTGCGATCGACAAGGCCGAGGTCGTCGTCCGCCAGCGGATCGTGAATCAGCGCCTCATCCCGAATCCGATGGAGACCCGCGGCGACATCGGCTGGTACAACCCTGGGACCGAGGAGTACACGATCTGGATGTCCAGCCAGACGCCGCATATCCAGCGGATCCTGCTGGCGATCTTCGTCATGGGCATCCCGGAGCACAAGCTGCGCTGCATCAGCCCGGACGTCGGCGGCGCCTTCGGGACCAAGATCTTCTGTTACGCGGACTACGTCGTGGTCCTGGAGGCGTCCAAGCGTCTGGGCGGCCGGCCGGTCAAGTGGATCGAGAGCCGCCGTGAGAACTACCAGTCCACGACCCATGGGCGCGACCACATCACCTACCTCGAGATCGCCGGCTCGAAGGACGGCGAGGTCAGCGCGATCCGGGTCAAGACGTACGCCAACCTCGGTGGTCGGCTGTCAACCATCGGCCCCGGAATTCCGACCACGCTCTACGCTCGAGTCCTGTCGGGCTGCTACAAGATCCCGAACGTGTTCGCTGAAGTGCTCGGCGTCTATACGAACACCGTATTCGTCGATGCCTACCGCGGTGCCGGCCGGCCCGAGGCAACCTATGTCGTCGAGCGGGCGATGGATCTCTTCGCCAACGAGATCGGCATGGATCCCGCCGAGCTTCGCCGCCGAAATTTCATTCCGCCGGATCAGTTCCCGTACGAGAACCCGTCGGGTCTCGGGACTGCCAGCGGTGGCGCCAAGATCTACATCGATTCCGGCAACTACGAGCCGGCGATGGACAAGGCCCTCGCGATGGCCGGCTATGCCGGCATGGCCAAAGCCAAGAAGGAGGCCCGGACCCGCGGCAAATACCTCGGCGTTGGCCTGTCCACCTACATCGAGGTCTGCGGCGTCGCCCCGTCCAAGTGGATCGGTGCGGTCGGCGAAGGCTGGGGAGCGGCGATGTGGGAGTCCGCCAACATCAAGGTCCACCTGACCGGCAAGGTCGTGGTGACCGTGGGGACCCAGCCGCAGGGCCAGGGCCACGAAACGACCTATGCCCAGATCGTCGGCCACGAGCTCGGCATCCCCATGGAGGACATCATCATCCAGCACTCGGACACGCAGGGGACACCCTTCGGATACGGGAGCTATGGAAGCCGGACCTCGTCGGTCGGCAGCACGGCCGCGATCAAGGCCGCCGGCAAGATCCGCGAGAAGGCTCGACGCTACGCCGCCCATATGCTCGAAGCCTCGGTCGAGGACATCGAAGTCGAGGGGGCCGAGTATCGGGTCAAAGGCTCACCGGACAAGAAGAAGACGTTCCAGGAGATCGCGTTCGCCCTCGATCTCGCCTTCGATGCCCCGGAGGGCATGGAACCGTATCTCGATGAGACGGCCTACTACGACACCCCGAACTGCACCTGGCCGTTCGGTACGCACGTTGCAATCGTCGAAATCGACGAGGCAACCGGGTTTGTGGACCTCGTCCGGTACGTCGCCGTGGACGACGTCGGCAACAAGATCAACCCGATGATCGTGGACGGCCAGCTCCACGGCGGGATCGTGCAGGGCGCCGGTCAGGCGCTCTGGGAGGCCGCCGTCTACGGCGACAACGGGCAGCTCCTGTCGGGCTCCATGCTCGATTACGCGCTGCCGAGGGCATCGTGGATCCCGAACCTGGAGCTGGATGAGACCGTCACACCCTCTCCGGTCAACCCGATCGGTGTCAAGGGTGTCGGCGAGGCTGGAGCGATCGCCAGTACCGCGGCGGTCGCGAACGCCGTGAACGACGCCCTGAAACCATTCGGAATCCGCCATCTGGACATGCCGCTCACGCCGCAAACCGTGTGGAAGGCAATGCAGGCCGCCAAGGGAGTTGAGGCATGATCCCCGCCGCATTCGAATATGTTCGCGCCACCTCCCTCGACGACGCTCTCGCCCGCATCGCGGCCACAGATGGGGCAAAGGTGATCGCAGGGGGTCAGAGCATCCTGCCCCTGATGAAGCTTCGGCTCGCACGCCCGGAGACCCTCGTGGATATCGGGCGCCTCGATGAGCTGCGGGGCGTTCGAAGGCTCCCGGACGGTCGAGTCGCCGTCGGGGCGCTGACGACCTACGACGAGATGCTCAAGGACGACGTCCTGCGCCACTACGGACTGCTGCGCGATGCACTGCCGAACATCGGCGACGTCCAGGTCAGGAATCGGGGCACCATCGGTGGCGCCATCGCGCACGCCGATCCTTCGTCGGACATGCCGGCCATTCTTCTGGCCCTGGACGCCGAGGTTGTGGCGCGATCCGCCCGCAAGGAGCGGACGATCCCAATCACCGAGTTCTTTGAGGGAGCCTTCGCGAGCGCCCTCGCACCCGATGAGCTGATTACGGAGGTTCGCCTCCCCGGCGGCCGGGATGATGTCGGATCCGCCTATCGAGCATTCGAGCAACCGGCGAGCGGGTACTCCATCGCCGGCGTGGCTGCGGTCATCGGAGCCCGGGACGGCGATCGCTGGGGTCTCTGTGCGATCGGAATCACCGGGGTGGGGGATCACCCGTACCGTGCCTCGGGCGTCGAGCAGGCGCTCCTCGCCGGTGCCTCAATCGCCGATGCGGCCGCCCACGCCACGGACGGCGTCACGGTCGCCTCGGATATCCATGCGGACCGCGAGTATCGAACCCACGTCGCGGCCGTTCAGGTTCGGCGCGCCATGGAGGCGGCAATCGCGCGCCTCGAGTGAAGATCGCCCACATCACGGTCGGGCAACCGGCGCCGGCGACGCTCGTCGGCGGCGTCCTGACGCGAGACATCGACGTCGGCGGTGAGCGCTGGGCCAAGGGCCGGATTCTTTCGGCAGCGGATCTCGCTCGGATCGGCGCCGCACTCCCGGCCGGCGGCGGTCGTCCGACCACCGTGCTGATCCCGGGCCCCGACGATGTCCATGAGGATGAGGCGGCTCGACGCCTGGCCGCAGCGGTCGCCGGGCGCGGGCTCATCGTCGGCGTGCCCGCGCAGAGCCGGATCGACTTGCGGGCTGCCACTGCTGGTGTTGCCCATGTGGCCGCCGGTCTCGTTGACCGCCTCAATCGACTCGATCCAATCGAGGTGTTCACGATCCTCGACGGCCGTGTCGTGGATGCGGGCGCGCTGGTGGCCAGCGTGAAGATTGCCCCGCACCTGGTGGCTGACGGCGTGCTGGTTGCCGCCGCCCGGATCGCCGAATCGGCCGGCACCCGGGGAGTCATCTCGGTCGCGCCGTTCGTGCCTCGACGCGTGGCGGCGATCGTGAAGGAATCAATCCGTGGCGTTGCGCAGGACAGGTTCGAGTCGAGCCTGCGAGCCAAGGTCGAGGGCCTCGGCTCGACGCTCGTCGGGATCGACTACGTGGCCGACGCGACCGAGCCGGTGACGGCGGCCATGCGGGCCAGAACGCGAGGCCGCGGAGCCGGCCGTGCCGACCTCGTGCTCACGGCGGGTTCGTCCAGCACCGATCCAGAGGACCCGTTCTTCGTGGCCCTCGGCTTGCTCGGAGGACGACTGGTGCGCCTGGGCGTGCCGGCGCACCCCGGGTCGATGCTCTGGCTTGGTCGGGTCGGGCGCGTCGGAATCCTCGGCCTGCCCTCATGTGGCGCCTATTCAAAGGCGACGGCGGCGGACCTGCTGCTACCCCGACTGCTTGCGGGGGAGCCCGCGTCCATCCGAACCGTGGCGCGGCTTGGCTATGGCGGGATCCTGACGCGCGATCAGCGCTTCCGCTTCCCGGCGTACGCGCGCGAGCTCGACGCCCCGGACGGCTAGCTCGACGCGTGGATACCCGGCGCATTTGTCCTGAAGACGTGGACGCGCTCTCTTGACAATGGCATGTATCATCCCCAGTGAGCGTGAGAGCGCTCTCATGAAGCCAGGAGACGTAGGTTGGTCCTTTGGACCACCTGGCGGGCCGGGCACCAGAGCGAGGCCCTCGCTCATCGGAGGAGGTACCAGATACCAGCCATGCGCAAGCTCATCGTCCTCGTCGCACTGGTCGTCACCGCCTGCGGTGGCGGCGCGACGTCCGCACCGACTACCCCGGCAGCCTCGTTGCCGGCA
>JAQBHC010000036.1:0-13540 GCA_032128175.1 Chloroflexota bacterium
GAACGAGAGGCCCCGCTCGCGCATGAGCCGACGGACGGCCAGGTCGACGTCGGGGTCGAGGGTGATCGTGGTGCGCATGCGAGCATCATAGCATCAAGAATGTTCGCATCAATGCATCGGATTGGCCACCGACCGTTGCCCAGGCAACGCATGTCTGTGAATTGTCTCCCGGATCACCCTGCCGTCCTCGTGCCGAAAGAGCCCGTGGTGCAGGCAATTCGGGTCCATGCTCGCGAACTCGGCGGCCAGCCACGCCGCAAACGCCGGGTCGACGTCCGATGGCAGCGCGATGAGAATGTCGCGCATCGGCGCCAGGAGGACGTGCGGGCCGTTGCCGATCAATCTGGGCAGGGCGTCTGGGGCGAGCAGCAGCGCGGAGGCAATTCCCTCGCCGGTCTGGACGATTCGAGTCGGCACGTTGCCGATCTTCGAACCGACCACCAGGCTCGGGACAACGCGTTGAGCGAGGCGCCGGACATTCTCCAGCGCCGCCGCGACGAGCGCGGCACGATCAACTCCCCATCCGGCGAGCTGGCGCTCGACGACGAACGCCACCGCCGGCCCAAGGTCAAGGCCGAACCCGACATCGATCCCGGGAGGAAGCCTGACCGTGACGCGGTCACCGGCCGGGATCGGATACGGTCGCTGGCGCGGCAGCATGGGAAGGACGGTGGGTCGCGCCGCCTGCCAGGAAAGGTCCGGATCGAACTGCTCGAGCGCAGCCAGCACTGCCTCCGGGCTCGCGGTCACCATCTCCGGTCCGAGGGGCGGTCCGGGAATCATCATCGCCCGCATTCCGTTGCCGAGCCGATGGACCGATCGGCGGTCCTCCCGTCGGCGGGTCCTCCGGATGGGTCTCGCGCTCATGAACTGACGATGGCATGTCGGGCTCACCTGCTGATCACCCGCCGCTGGCCGGGTAATCACCGCGGCACCTCGATGCCTCTCCGGCAATGCCCCCGCCCGAGGGCGGCCAGCCCCACGCACGGCACTGCCGACTCCCGATCAACAGCCGACTCCCGATCCCTTGACGTTCGGGGTTTCCTGAACTATTCTCGTTGAGGAATGCTTCAGGAAAGTGGCATCACGCTGCTATCACCCGGAGAGGCTGCACGACGACTTGGCGTCACCTCTCGTCGGGTGTACGCGCTCGTCCGCGACCATCGCCTCCGCGCTCAGCGTTTGGGCGGGCGGCTCCTTGTCGACCGCGACGATGTCGAGGCACGGGTCGCAGGAGCGCCGGCGACCGGGCGCCCATTCAGCCCCCGGCGCTCCTGGGCGCTGATCCTCCTCGCTTCGGGTGAGACTCCACCCGGCATCGACGCTTCGACGAGATCCAAGCTCCGAAGGATCCTGGCTGATCGTGACCTCTGGGCGATGCGCGCGAAGTTCGTCGGCCGCGCTGAACGTCGACGGTTTCGCGCTCACTCCTCGGTTCTGGCAAGCGTTGAAAGGGAGCCAGGCGTCGTTCGCACGGGCCCGCGCGTCGCAGCCGAGGCTGGATTCGGACTGATCGCCCCTGACGCGCCCGTTGAGCTCTACGTGGACGGCGCCATGGCCGACAGGTTGATCGAGAAGTACGGACTCGTGGCGAGTTCTCGACCCAACGTGGTCCTCCGGGTTGTGCCGGACGAGGTTCGCGCGTGGCTCGGCGGCACCCTCGCTCCACGCCCGGCCATCGCACTCGACCTCGCTGACGACCTGGATTCGCGCTCCCAGGACGTGGCACATGAGGCTCTGTCTCGACGATGACGCACGTCATCATCAACCCCCCGGGATGAGGCCGAAGCGGCACTCTGGCGCATGACATCAGAGGTCGCCGGGCTCTTCTCGGACTGGCCCTGGGTCATTGTGGGCGCGCAGATGGTGACGTTGCTCGAGTTCGAGCATGGCCGCCCGACAGGGCGGTCGACCCGGGATCTCGACGTGGTCGTCGACGTTCGCGTGGTTGCTGATGCAGCGAGTCTCGCGGCCGAGCGTCTCCTTGCAGCCGGGTTCGAGACGTCCTCGGAGCACCAGCATCGGTTCGTCCGCGGGCACGACGCGGTGGACCTGCTGGCACCCGATCACCTCGGTCGCAGGGCGAATCTCACGACCATCGCGCCGCTGGTCACGACCGCCATTCCGGGTGGCAGCCGCGCCCTGGCGACACGGCGCCTGATCGATGTCGACATCGTGGGCGTCGAGTCCTGCCGCCTGCCGGTGCCATCGCTCGCCGGAGCTATGGCCCTGAAGACGGCTGCGTACGATGGACGACGAGCAGGACGGGATCTCGAGGATCTCGTCCGACTGCTCACGCTCGTCGAAGACGTCGAGGCGGTTCGCCGAGAGCTCAAGCCGGCGGAGCGCTCGCGGCTCGGCTCAATTTCGGCTTTGCGCGACGAATCGCACCGGGCATGGTCGAGCGTCATCGATGCGGACGATGCCCGGGCGGCCTTCGCTCGGCTCGCCGACGCGTAGCCGGGCACACCATCCGAAGGACTCCCTCCGGGGAACATCACCTATACTCGGCGCCGCGCCGACATAGCTCAGCGGTAGAGCAGCTGTTTCGTAACCCGCTACCGCGTTCTTCCGCCGCCTTAGCTCAGTGGTAGAGCAGCGGTTTCGTAAACCGCAGGTCCAGGGTTCGAATCCCTGAGGCGGCTCCACTTTCGGTCAGATCGTGTTCGGGCTGATTCGCCAGCTACGGATACGGCGAGCCGAACGGCGCGGGCTGTGTTTGTGGACTCAAAGTGGCCCCCAGCGAAGCCTCGTGGCCCATGACCGTCTGCCCGCAGCCGATCGTACCTAGGAGCAGGAACCGGTCGAGGTGAGCGTAGGCGACCTCGATCTGCGGCCAGGCTGCGTCGGTATCCGCGGGGTAGCTACTCCTGCCGTCCCTGTATTCAGGCAGAACACGTGGCGTAATGACGCGTAAGCTTGACACGCAAGCATTGGGTGTCAGATACTGCCTTCTGATGAAGACCAAACGCACCTACTACATCTCGGAGGAGGCCATTGGCGCGGTCCGTGATCTGGCTTCCGCCGGCCTGGCCCGGTCGCAGGATGCCGTCGTAGAAATGGCGATCTCCGAGCTGGCCCGCAAGCGCCGTGATGCGCAAGAGGCCGCGCTCTGGGAACAGGCAGCGCGCGATCCCGAGTATCAGGCGGAGGTCGCTCTACTCGAGGTTGAGTTCGCGACGGCCGACGCCGAGATCTGGCCCGAGTGACCCTGCCGCCGCTGCGCTGGGCCATCGTCATCGTCGATCTCGACCCAGTCGAGGGTCACGAGCAGTCGGGCACCCGCCGCGTCTTGGTTGTCTCGACCGAGCCATTCCACCGCTCGGGCATGATGACCATCTGCCCGATCACGGCCGCCCGCTCGGACGCCCGCTATCCGGGTGAGGTCGCCATCGGGGCAGGGCACGCCGGGCAAACGAAAGACGCTCTGATCCTATGCCAGCAGGTGCGGACGATCTCGATGCGTCGGATCAAGGCCTCCGAGGTAGCCGCCGGAGGCGGGGTGAGGTATGTCACCGAGCCCGCGATCAGGGCTGCGGTCCGAGATGCCCTGTCGCATCAGCTCGGGCTAGACATCCCCCCACTCATCGACGGGGCCTGACGACCAAACGTTCCCGGGGCAGGACAGGCCCTGCTCGACGCCGGTCTGATGGGATCAGGGCGGCTCGGCCCGGAGGCGCGCGAACAGGTAGGACATCGCCGCGACCTCGAGCCAAGCGCGAGCACTCGCCTCGGTCCCCTCATAGCAGCGCGAGAGCCGACGCCAGCGCCCGAGGCGGGCAAAGGCGATCTCGACCCGATACAGCGGAGCGAGGGGCGTGAAGACACGCTTGCCCGTCCGCGGCTTGCCGCCTGATGCTTCTCCCGTTGTCTCAGCAGACCACAAGATGTAGGAGCGCCCAGGGTCATGCCGGAGCGACCTGCTCGTAGCAGCGCGACAGCCGCTACCACATCCCCCAGGAGGGCTCGCTGGGACCTCAAACCCCCCAGTTAGACCCCCCAATCTCAAACCCCCCACGCAGAATGCCGTGCTCAGCAGCCCACCGGTAGAGCAGCTGTTTCGTAAACAGCAGGTCCTCGGTTCAAATCCGAGTGTCGGCTCCACAGATTCGAACTTGAAACGGGTGCCTTGAGGCGCCCGTTTGGTGCGTCTGGGTCCCCGATGACGCCCAAAGTGACGCCCGCGCCGCGCCACACCCTTCACCGAGGTATCTCCACCACCTCCTTCCCTCAGCCTCCGCCGTTGGCGGACCGATACAAACGGGCACACTCTTGGCTGCTCGTCGAACGGCCGCACTATAAGTACAACGTAACTGTGGCGGAGAAGCTAGTTACCACATAGTCTTGGTGCATGACTGAGCGCAAGAGCGTCGAGGGTCGGGGTTCCGACCTGCTCGTCCATTTCGCGCAGCGCAATCCGCCCACCTTTGAGGCCCGTGAGGCAGCGGAGCTGCTCGACGTCGATACGTCTGCCGCAGCTCGATTGCTCTCGACCCTTGTGGCTCGCGGCTGGCTCACGAGGCACCGCAAGGGCATCTACGAGATCGCCCCGATCTGGGCCTCGCCGTCGCAGCCCTTCGACCCAGATCGGTTTGCGGCCCTGGCGCTCTGGGTTCGTGAGCCCTACTACGTTGGGTTCCGTTCGGCTCTGGAGATCCGCGATTGGCTCGACTATCCGGTCCGTGGCCGCATGTGGATCGCCGTCGCGAAGCCACACCACACCCCCATCACCCTGCGTGACCGTGTCACATGGGTCGTGACACGAGAAGATCGATTCGAGTGGGGTCGCGAGCGCCACTGGATCGGCAGCCAGGCTATCTGGATCAGCGATCCCGAACGGACCGTCCTTGACGGCCTTCACCTTTCCCGCCACATCGGCGGGGTCACCGAGGTCGCGGCCGTACTGGTCCGCGCCTGGTCGACCTTTGACCGCACTCGTCTTCTCGCACACACCGACCGATTCGCGATCGAGGCCGTGCGGCGCCGACTTGGATTCGTGTTGGAGGCGGTCGACCTTCCGGGTGCCCGCGATACGGCGCAGCAACTCCACGCCGCGCTGTCTACGTCGCGGCGGTCACCAGTGATTCTCGATCCGAGCATGCCACTCGAGGGTCCAGTCGATCTGCGGTGGGGCGTCCGAGTCAATGTCGATCGAACCGAGCTTGAAGCGACAGGGCGCACATGATCGGTCGTCCGGAGATCCAGCGACTTGCACGCGACGGCGGAGTGGACGAGCGGACGCAGGAGCGCGACTACGTCCTGACCTGGCTGCTCGCTGGCATGGCCAATCAGGATATGGGCCTCGCGCTCAAGGGCGGAACGTGCCTGCGCCGTTGCTACATCCGCGACTATCGCTACTCCGAGGATCTTGAATTCACGCTGCCCGAGGGAGTGTCCCGGGTCACTGCCGCGGATGCTGCGTCCGCCTGGTGTCGATTCATGGGCAAGGAGGCAGGGATCCAAGCCGACGCGACCGCCGACGTAGGACTGGGGGTGAGGCGGGCGTGGGTCTCATTCACCGGCCCCCTCGCAGCGCGAAGAGACAGAGCGATCAAGGTCGACCTCGCCGACGACGAGGAGATCGTCGAGGCCATCGTCCGCCGGCCCCTCCTGTCGGAGTACTCGGATCTCCCGGATAGCAAGTACGAAGTGCCTGCTTACGCTCTTACGGAGATCTGGGCGGAGAAGGTGCGTTCACTGATGCAGCGAGCGGAGCCGCGGGACGCCTATGACCTCGCGGCCCTCGCGGATTTCGACAAGCATCTACCGGGCGAGGCGCTTGCCGTCTTCGAGCAGAAGGCCCTCGCAAAGGGGCTCGACCCCTTGGACCTGGGTGCACGGCTTGACGCGAGGGAAAGGAGGCTTCCGCACACGTGGGATGACCGGCTGCACGATCAGGTCGTCGAGGTGCCCGCATTCGAAGGGACGTGGCGCCGGCTCCGACGCGTGCTGCGACAGGCCGGATACCACGAGGCGTCGAGCACTGACTAGGTCCGTCGGAGTCCCAGGCAGATTGCCGCTGGTTCGGGATAATCCCCCGCGATTACGTCTCGAACTCGTCGTCAGCGGATGCCGGTGTCGTACCCGAGTTCGACGATGGCGCGCAGACCATCAGTGACAGTCACCGAAACGGGGTCGGGTGTTCCCATGAGACCCTCGACCGGCCTGGCTTCGACTGTGTAGATCCCTGGCGATACCGCGAGGTCGACCGCCCCGGTCAACCCGGTGCGCCCCTCGGCAGCGGTCGCACCCGAGCTGTCCTTGATGGCAATCGTGGCGCCGGCGACGGGACGCGCAGCGCAGGCCGGATCCGGTGGGTTGCTTTCGACGGGGCAGACAGGTGCAGCGGTGGCCACCACGGTCATGCCCGTCGGGAAGGCGCCGAGGCCCGGCAGCTCGCCGGCGGGCACGGGAGGACCATCCTGGGAGACGAGGCTGGCTGTCCCGTCTGGCAGCACGGCGACCGTCCAGAGGTGGCGATCAATACAACCCGCTTGGCAATCGCCCCAGCCGACGGTGACCAGGGCGACGAATGCACCCACGCCGGAGGCGGGCTGGACTTCGTACCACGCCGACTGACCGATGAGCGTTGGGTCCTTCGGGGCGATCCCGCCGAACCTTGGCTCCGCAACGACGACGGCAGCCCAGGCCGCTTGCGGAGTGGTGACCAGAATCGATGAGACTGGGGACGGTGCTGGGGATACCGCAGTCGCGGACCCGCACGCCATGACAGCGGAGGCGAGACCGACGAGGACGAGCGAGCGAAGCGAGGACATGACCGCCAGACGATTCGACAGGTGTTCTGGTTGCGGGCCCGCGGGGATGACCCGGCCGGCAGCGGCATCGATTATCCGGTACTCAACCCGGCGGGGTCGTGGACTACTCGAACTGGATTGAGTCGACGATGTCCTGGATCTCCTGCTCAAGGACGTTCCGGTTTGTCTCGGCGGCGATGAAGAGTCGCGCCCCGTTCACGTCGACGATCCAAAGATTGATCGTGTCGCCGACGCCTGTCGTTGGCCATAGGGCGCCAACCTCGGCGTCGTCCCAGGAGTAGAAGTACCCGGGATCGCAACCCAAGTCCTCACGAACTCTGACCCTGACGAACTTGGCGGGACGTTCCCCCACGGTCACGTCCGATGGCTCTGTGATGAGCTCCGTTCCTGGTGCGAGCGACACGGCGGTCGCGAGATCGGCAGCAGATGAATCAGCCGGCAGGCCCAGCAGACCGGCGCACAGATCCGCCAGGGTGCCGTCGGGGAAACCTGTCCAATAGATGATGGCCTCCGCACCCTGCGGACCGACCCAACTCTTGTTGAGCGAGATGTCGCCGAACCTCTCCCATCCCTGCGACGACACGCTGAACGAGAGCGGAACGCCCTCGACGATCAGTGAGTGCCTGCCGATCGGGAGGTCGCCAAAGGGTACGCGGTTGCCCGTGGGATAGGTGCCCACGTGATCGATCTGAATCGAGGCGATGATCGCGTCGAGTTCCGCGATGTCCTCGCTCGTGGAGCCTCGATCCTGGGTCGTGATGACAAGTCGATACCCGTTCACGTCAACGATGTGGACCGTCACGGTTTCGCCAAGCCAGAGTCCGAAGCCGTTCGTGGTGTCGTCGGCCCAGATCGTTCTCCCTTGCGCCTGTGACGGGAGGCACGAGCCAGCGACAGTCAGCACAAACTTCGTTGCTGGATAGCCGCCTACCGTTGCGGCGCTGGGGCTCGATGTGTAGATCCCGACCTGGCTGGCCAGGGCGGTCGCCAGGTCCTTGGCCGACGGCCCAACCTCTCGGAGGGACCCGGTCGGATCGCAGACATCTTCGACGACGTGCGTCGGTTCTTGGGCCAGATTCAGGCTCAGGGTCGGGCCGCCACCTTCCGGGTCGACTTTGACGATGGTCCTCCCGGGCTGTGTCGACCAGCACGGCTGAGCGGAACAATCGTAAAAGCGAGCGTCGGCCAAATACCAGCCGGGCGGCACCGCCAGACGGATCCGGCCGTGCGACCACCCGGGCTCAAACGGCGCCCCTAAGAATGCGTCGTACCCGAGCCTCGGATCTCGTGATGCTGACGGCGTCGGTGACGGCGATGCCGCGGGGCCCCCGACGCCGCTGCTGGCAGGCAGCATGCTGATGCCAACGAGCGTGACGACCAATGCTCCCGCGGCGACCGCGACCGCGGCGATACCTCGGATCCCGACGAACCTCCAGGGGCCGATGACAACCGGTTGACGGGTTCGATCGATGTCGGCACGCACGGCTTCGTAGGTCCGATCGGGCAGGTCGGTCTGGCCCTCCGCCAGGAAGGCTCGGATGAGTCGATCGGGATCGCGGGGCGTCGTCATGCCAGTCGCTCCTGAGAGAGGGACGGAGTCCGGTCGTCGGCCTCGAGGCTCGCCCGGAGCGCCGTCATGGCGTAGTGAAGGCGGGACTTCACCGTCCCGAGGGGAATACCAAGTCGATCAGCGACCTCGGGCAGCGCGAGGTCGAGGTAGTGATGGAAGACGAGCACTGTCCGTTGCTCGAGGGTCAGCCTGCGGAGGGCTCGTTCGAGCTGGTCGCGGTCGTCGATGGTGAGGACCTCGCCCTGGTCGTACGCACTCGCAGTCGGAAGGACGCGGATATCGGCCGACCAGCGACGGCGACGTCTGGCCTCGGCATAACAGGCGTTGGCCAGGATCCGATGGAGCCAGGGCTCGAAGCGGTCGGGGTCGCGCAGTTTCCGAAGTTCGCGCCAAGCCGTGACAAGCGCGGCCTGGACCGCGTCCTCGGCCAGACCGGGGTCGCGCAGGATCCGGCATGCAATCGCCATGCACCGGTCGCCGACCGTGCGGGCGAGCGCGTCGAAGGCCTCGCCGTCGCCCAGTTTCGCGCGGTCCACGAGCGCTCTCTGCACACGTCCCTCCGGGCCTCGATGACTGGTCGGATGTCGACCGATCACCAAGTAGAGCGATCGGCGAAGCCTAAAGGTTCAATCTACCCCGCGGACGGGATCGCCGTGCCCGAACCGTGCGTTCACCCCGGTCCCAACCAGGTCACCTCGCCGTGAGGCGACCGGTTCTGCTACTCGAACCGGATCGAATTGACGATGTCCTCGACCTCTTGCACGAGTTTGGCGCTGGCATCAGTGGTCGTCTCGCCCACGACGACGAAGAGCTTTCCGTTGACATCGATGATCCAGGCCTTGATCGCGTCGCCCACGCTCGTGTCCCACCAGCCGGGACCCCCCGCTGCGGGATCCCAGGTGACGAAGAAGCCCGGGTCGCATCCGAACGACTCGCGGACCGTGAGTACGACATGCTTCGCCGGGTGGCCGCCGACGATGACGTCCGTGGGCCCGCTGACGAGTTCGGTTCCGGGCGCCGACGCCATCCTGGTCGCGATCGTGTCCGCCGACGCATCCCTGGGCAGCCCCAGCAGGTTTGGGCACGGATCCATGTCCGCACTGTCGGGGAAGCCGGTCCAATAGATCACGGCCTCGGCGCCTTGCGACCCCGTGCTGTCCATGCTGATGTAGGTGCTGCGGTACCTGAACCAGCCTCGCTGGTACACATTGCCGGGCACGCTGAAGGAGAACGGAACGCCGTCGACGGACAGCGAGTGCCTGCCGATGGGCAGAGCGCCCGCGGGACCGACGTCCGCGAGCGGCTCGGCGTTGGGCACGGGATCGATCTCGATCGAGGCGGTAATGGCTTCCAGCTCGGCGACATGCTCGGACGAGGCCGCGACCATGAACGAGCTCGTGATGACCAGGCGAATCCCGTCGACATCGACGATGTAGACCGTCCCTGTCTCGCCGCCCCTGAGCCCGAGACCGTACGTGCGCGATGCGTCGGCCCAGAGCCCGTCCCGCGCCGGACACTCACGAAGAAGCTTCAACACGAGCTTCTTGGCCGCGTAGCCGCCGACCGTGACGTCGGTGGGGCCCGATGTCTGGATCCCGGTCTGGCTTGCGAGGGCTGTGGCTAGGTCGTCGACCGTCGGGCCCACCGCTGCCAGCTCGACATCTGCCTCGCGGGCGCAAGCATCCGTGACGACATACTTGATTTCGTACGGGATCGGGTTGAGACCCAGCATGCCGGTCCAGAGCCCGGGAAACAGGCCGATGCCGGTCTCGTCGCCGGACCAGCCCGCCGGCATCGTGAGCTGAATCCGCATCTGGGGTGTTCCGATGATGTGCGTACCGGGCTCGAGCTCGCCCCAGGTGTCCGGGCCGGGAGTCCCTTGAACGGCCGGCGCGCCGGCTGGCGCTCGCGTCGGCGACGGTGACGTTGACGTCGATGCCACGGGCCCGCCGACACCTCCGGACGATGGCATCAGGTTTATGCCGACCACCGCGACGACAACCGCAGCCGCGGCCCCGATTGCGAGCCTGGTCGCGTTACTCAGCTCCGCGATCCTTCTGACTGGCCACGCGGACACGCGCTGGGTATTCGTGTCGAGCATCGCGAACACGTCGTCGAGGACCCGGTCGGCCGACTCGTGCGCATCCGTGCGCAGCCACGACCGGACGATCGCCGTGAGGTCACGTTCGGAATCCATCAGATGACCTCCCTGACCGGCGCCCGCGAGTCGGCTTCGAGGGCCGCCCGCAATGCGCGCATGGCGTGGTGAAGACGAGAGTGAGCCGTCCCGATGGGGATGCCGACGATCTCGGCGACCCGTTCGAGCGGGAAGTCGAGGTAGTGGTGGAGGACGACCACGGTGCGGTGGTCGACGGACAGGTGGCGGAAACCTCGCTCGAGCTGGTCACGATCGGCGACGGAGCTCAGGCCGTCGGCCATCGAAGGCTCCTCGATCGACAGGAGCCGGAGGTTGGGCGCCCACGCCCGCTGCGTTCGGCCCTCTGCGTAGCAGGCGCGCACGAGGAGCCGGTAGGACCAGGCGTCAAAGCGCGCCGGGTCGCGGAGCTGCGGGATGTCCTGCCAGATGGCAAGCAGTGCCGCCTGCGTCGCATCCTCGGCGAGATCGAGATCGCGCAGGATCCTGCGCGCCACGGCCAGGAACCGATCGGCGATCTCGGTGGCGATGAGGGCGAAGGCCCCCTTGTCACCGCGCTGCGTTCGGACCACCAGATCGGTATCCATGCCTCCCCGCATCCAGGGCATCGACCTCACTCGATGCGCATCACACGGTATGGGTGGCGCTTGCCGCCGAATTTGTCAATCCACGTCGGGAGGCTCGTTTGCGGCCTCCATCCGAGCCACCCGCAGGGCCCAATCGTCCGTAGACTGGCATCCAATGGACATCCTCACGGCCTTCGGTGCCGTTGCCGTTGGATCGATGCTTGTCTTCTATGCGCTCGAGGACCGCTCGAGCCGATTCGTCCTCGCCTTCGCGGGCGCGTGCCTGGCGTCGTCGGCCTACGGTTTCCTGCAGGGGGCCTGGCCGTTTGGGGTCGTGGAGGTCGTGTGGTCGGGCGTCGCACTTCGGCGTTGGTCGCGCCGCAGACGCAACGCCCGGCCCTGACCCGCACTGAATTGGGCCTCGTCTGTATCTGTGGCACGCGTCAGGCCCTGATCACCCGGAGTCCGGGGATGTCCACGTGGCCGTCGTCCTGCGTCACGAGCGGGACGTCGAGCGCGATCGCGGTCGCCGCGATCCACGAGTCGTTGACTGCCATCCGCCGGCCAAGGTCGCGCAGCGCGACGCGGAGACGGGCCCATGCGGCCGCGACGTCCGCATCGACCGGTATTGGATCGAGGGCGAGGGCCGCGGTCAGTGTGGCGAGTCGGAGGTCGCGGGTCGCCAGGTCTCTGGCGGCAAGGACGCCCGCCCTGAGCTCGCCGATCGTGATCACGGACACCGCGAGACGATCCGGCAGGATATCGGTCCGAAGAGGCCGGCCGCTCTCGTTGGCGATGAAGATACTCGTGTCGGCGAGTCCGTCGCTCACGGGAGCGGTTCGTCGTCAGTGGTGCCGGGCGCCAGGTCACGGAGCTCCGGCCGGAGTTCTGCATCCGCCGGATGAAGCTGGACGAGCCGGACGAAGGCATCCCGGTCGATCCAGCGTGGCCGCGCCAGTGATGGCATCGCGCGGAGGGGGCCTGGGAAGTCCCGGGTAGGCGCCGCTCCAGTCTCTCCGGCCCGGTGGCCGGCGGTCACGGCGTCGATACCGGCCCGGATGAGCCGAGCCTCGCTTCTTCCCTCTGCCTCGGCAGCACGCGCGAGGGCGGCTTTTTGCTGGGCCGTAAGGTAGACGGTCGTCTTCTCCATGCCACCCATCATACCATACACCGCTGGCAGTTCTAGGCGAGGCAGTACCCCGGGGACGGCCCGAAACCCTCTCGTGCCGGCCCCTTTCCTTTCAGCCTCTACCCTTGACGCATGGCCCACGAATTCATCTACACCGCCTACAAGCTCGCCCGGCACTATCCGCCGGATCGGACGGTGCTCGAGAACATCTCCATCTCGTTCTATCCGGGCGCGAAGATCGGCGTCATCGGGCCCAACGGGGCCGGCAAGTCGAGCCTGCTCCGGATCATGGCCGGCCTCGACGATGACTTCGTCGGCGAGGCGAGGCTCACCCCCGGGTTCACCGTCGGCTACCTCAGCCAGGAGCCCGAGCTCGACCCCCACAAGGACGTCAAGGGCAACGTCATGGACGGTGTCGCCGAGGTCCAGACATTGATCGACCAGTACAACGCGGTGATGGCACGCTGGGCCGAACCCGACGCCGACTACGAGGCCATCGGCGCGGAGCAGGCAGCCCTTGAGGACCGGATCAACGCCGCCGATGCGTGGAACCTGGAACGCAACGTGGACATCGCGATGGACGCCCTCCGCTGTCCGCCCGACGATGCCGACGTCACCACGCTGTCCGGCGGGGAGAAGCGCCGCGTCGCGCTGTGCCGCCTCCTGCTCAGGCACCCCGACCTGTTGCTGCTGGACGAGCCGACCAACCACCTCGACGCCGAGTCCGTGTACTGGCTGGAGCGCTTCCTGCAGGAATACGCGGGCACGGTTGTCGCCATCACCCACGATCGGTACTTCCTGGACAACGTCGCCCAGTGGATCCTGGAGCTCGATCGGGGGCGCGGGATCCCGTTCTCGGGCAACTATTCGAGCTGGCTGGAGCAGAAGCTGGAGCGACTTTCCGGAGAGGAGCGCGTGAGTGACGCTCGGCGGCGAACCCTGGCGCGTGAGCTGGAATGGGTCCGTCTGGCCCCGAAGGCTCGGCAGGCCAAGGGCAAGGCCCGCCTCGGTGCCTACGAGAAGCTGCTCGCGGAAGCGCAGGCCGACAAGGGCAACGATCGCGAGCTCGAAATCGCCATCTCGCCCGGTCCGAGGCTCGGCGACAGCGTCATCGAGGTCAAGGACCTGCGCAAGGGCTACGGCGACAAGCTCCTCATCGACGATCTGACATTCTCGCTGCCGAAGGCCGGCATCGTCGGCATCATCGGGGCCAACGGGGCCGGCAAGACGACTCTGTTCCGGATGATCGTCGGCCAGGAGCAGCCCGACAGCGGCAGCATCCAGATCGGCGACACCGTCCAGCTCAGCTACGTGGACCAGAGCCGCGACGACCTCCGCGCGGAC
>JAQBHC010000037.1:0-3692 GCA_032128175.1 Chloroflexota bacterium
CAGGCGATCGAGGCGCTCGGAATCGTGCTCTGGCCGATGGTCGAGTTCGAGGCGGACGACGCCATCGGAGCCGCCTGTTGGCGATTCGCGGCCGAGTCCGCCGTGGAGCGGATCTTCATCTGCACGCCGGACAAGGACATGGCCCAGCTCGTGGAGGGCGATCGGGTCGTCCTGCTCGATCGCCGCCGCCGGATCACCTACGACAAACGGGGCGTCTGGGCGAAATGGGGCGTGGCGCCGGCCTCGATCCCCGACTGGCTGGCGCTCGTCGGCGACACCTCGGATGGATTCCCAGGCCTGCAAGGCTGGGGCGCCAAATCCGCGGCCGCGGTCCTGGCCAGGTACCCGCACCTGGAGGACATCCCGGAGAAGGCGTTCGCCTGGGACGTGGCGAGATTGCGCGGAGGTCCGGTGCTGGCGGCAACCCTGCGCGAACACTGGGATGACGCCCTCCTGTATCGATCCCTGGCCCGGCTTCGATCCGTCGAGGACGGCGTCCCGATCCCGCAGGCATCGGCCGAGGAACTTCGATGGCGCGGCGCGCCTCGCGCCCGCTGGGAGGCCTTCTGCGATGAATGGGGCCTCGCGAGCCTGCGTGGACGTCCGCATCGCTGGCTGCCCGAGGGGTGAGGGGCTGAGTCTGGCGCGGGCTCAGGCCTGAGTCTGCCGCAGGCCGAGGGCTCAGGGCTGAGTGTGCTCCGGGCTTGATTGCGAGATCCCGCGGCGGGTCTGGTTTCAGCCGCCCTTGATCCGCCCCAACAAGTCGCCGTGGTGCCCGGTGGGCGCAGCCAGGATACCGATCGATCTGGTCAGGGCTGCGATCGCGAACCATGGACCGCCGTCGAGATTCGTCACCGTCGCGCCGGCGCGCTCGGCGATCAGCCCGGCCGCCGCGATATCCCAGGTCGACAGGCCGCCCTGCTGGACGAAGGCATCGAAGCGCCCGTTCGCGACGTACACGAGCGCGAGCGCCGCCGATCCCATGGACCGCGGCACGCGGATGGCCTTCCTGATGTCCTTGGCGCGCCCCGCGACATTGCGCCCGGCCAGGGACATCGAAATGACGAAATCGCTGAGGCGCTCCTTGGTCGAGGCCCGAACCTCACGCCCGTTGAGGGTGGCGGGACCATCGATCGTCGCTCCGAAGGACTCGCTCCGAGCCGGGTCACGGATGACCCCGACGACCGGCGTCCCATCGACCACGAGGGCAATCGAAACGCAGAAGATCGGGATCCCGTTGGCGTAGTTGATCGTGCCGTCGAGTGGATCGACGACCCACACGCGGCCGATGCCCGACGAGGCGGTCTGTCCGGCGGCAGCGTCGTGCTCGCCCGTCTCCTCCGCGAGGAGCGCGTCCCCCGGAAACGCCGCCCGAATGCCGTCGAGGATCAGCGCCTCCGACAGGTGGTCCACCTCGGTGACGACGTCCCGGGCGGACTTGTAATCGATCTGCTCAACGCGCTCGTAGCGCTCCATCTGGAGTTCGCCGGCCCGCGTCGCCAGGTCGAGGGCAACGGCGAGTTCGGCGCCGTATTGACTTCGCGAGGTCGCGGTCACGGGGACTGGCAATCGACAGTGAGGTCTACGACCTGGTTGCCGAAGACGGAAACCGGCGCCGAGAACTCGATGGTCTCGCCCGGCTGAACGTTGGGTGTCTGCAGCAGCTGGCCGGGCCCACCGGCCGGGCGCGACGCCTCGACGACGCGGCAGGTGGTCGCCGAGGCGCTCGTCCCGGCGTTGGTCACGGCCACCGTCACCTCGAGCCCGGTCGTCCCGGGCACCACGGCGCGCACCTCGCCCGTGAATGGCCCGATCCCGCCGAGGGCGACCCGACCGATGATCGCGAGGAACACGACGAAGAGCACGATCCCCCCGGCCGCGATGGCGTGGACCTGGGTCGCGGCCGGCTGCTTGAGTCCGAGCGGATTGCACTCGTCACACAGCGACACATTCACGGACACCGGGCGACCGCAGCGAAGGCAACCGTGCGTCGGTCCGGAGGCGGCGAGTTGGGTCGCGGGATGGGTGGCGGGGTGGGTCGCAGGGGTCGTCATGGGCCGGACGATGGTGCCACGATCCGGCCGAACGAGCGATCAGCGCCGGCTCCTCGTTGCGAGGCGCGCGTCTTGGCCCCTCGCGTCTTGGCTCCTCCGCCTGGCCCCTCCGCCCGACCTTGACCACGAGTCAATGTTTCCGATCCGCGACGCTTTCGCATTGTCCGGCAGTCAAGGACTCGACCGCTGGAGCGCCGTCCGGCACGCATCTTGGGTCGTCTTCGTGTCTGGTGCGCAAGAATCCGGCTCTGGCGCAGTGAATCGTTGCGTGCCGGTCAATGCCGCGTGCCTGCACCGCCGCGCGGGAGAGAGCGCCGAGAGCGCCGAACGAGCGGTCAGCGGCCGGCCACGTCGATGAGGCGGTCCACGTCGGCGGTGGTCCGCGCAGTGAGCGCCACCTCGTCCGCTCCGGCCTCGGCCCACCGAGCGGCGGTCTCGGCCGGCGCCTCGATCCACGGGCTGCCGGCGAGGACATCGACGCCACTCCGGCCGCGCCCGAACCCGACGACGATCCGGACATCGGCCCGGGACCGTCCAGCATCGGCGAGTGCCTCAAGATACCGCGCGCCGAGTGCCTCGAAGTCCTCTGCCTCGGCCGCCCAGCCGTCCGCGGCCCGTGCCGCAAGTCGGACGCCTGCAACTGTGCTCGCCCCGACGAGGATCGGCGGTGGCGGCTCGGGTCGGGGGTACGCCACCGCGTCCTCGACCGGGTAGTAGGGACCGGGGCTCGTCACGGGGCCACCGGACCACAGAGACCGGATCAGGCCGATCGCCTCTTCCAGGCGGGCGGCGCGCTCGGCGGCGGCTGGAAAGTCGATCCCGTAGGCTCGATGCTCCCTCGGGTGGCCACCGATTCCGATGCCCAGCGTGAGCCGCCCGCCGCTGATCGCCTGGACCGTGCCGGCCATGCGGGCCAGGACCGCCGGGTGGTGATTCATGACGTTCGTCACGAACGACCCGATGCCAATCCTCGGGGTGACCGCCGCCGTGGCCGCGAGCGTGGCCCACTGCTCGAGCACCGGGACCGTCCGGTCGCCCTTCCCGATGAAGTGATCCCAGCACCAGACCCCGGCGTAGCCGGCCCCATCCAGACGGCGGGCGCTTTCGAGCCACCAGGCCGCATCCACGCCCATCGACCCAAGCGTGACCCCGATCGGGAGCCGACGGGTCTCCATCATCCCGTGTACGACCCTTGCACCATCCGACCCTAGAGGCCTGTCTCGAACAACCGGATGTCCTCGGATGACATCGCATGGCCGTCGCCGCGTGTCGGGCCCAGGGCCCCGCGCGCGCCCAGCGCTCCGAGGTCGGCCGGGAATCGCCCGATCAGATCGAGCACGACGGCCTGAATGCGCTCCGCGTTCTGGGCAAAGATCTCGAGGACGCTCATCGCGTCTACCGCCTCGGTGCCCTCGTGGACCCCGGCGTCGTAATCGGTGATCAGGGCGATGTTCACGACCGCCATCCCGAGTTCGCGGCACAGCCATGCCTCGGGGTACTGGGTCATGTTGATGACCTCCCAGCCCGCCGATCGGTACCAGCGCGACTCGGCCTTGGTGGCGAAGCGGGGCCCCTGGATGACCACCACCGTGCCGCCGTCGTGCACCGTGATGCCCTTGGCCTCCGCGCTGGCGCGGG
>JAQBHC010000038.1:0-3458 GCA_032128175.1 Chloroflexota bacterium
GAGGCCGAGGCGCAGCTGGCGACGGCGCGGGCCTACGGGGAACGCATCCAGGCGCGGGACGACCCGGCCGTCTGGGATTCGGTCGCACGAGGCTGGGAGGAAGTCGGGGATCCCTACCAGGTTGCCAGGGCACGATGGCGCGAGGCCGAGGCTGCCCTGCCCTCGGCAGATGCCCGCGCCGGCAGAGCGACCGGTCGGGGACCGCTCCTTGAAGCGGTTCGGATCGCGCGCGAGCTGGGGGCCGCGCCGCTCTTGGCGGAGCTCGAGGCGCTCGCCCGCCGGGCGATGATCACCCTGCCAGAGGACCCGCGACCTTCGGCGGATCGGGTGAACGCGGACCAGGCCCTGTCGTCGGTCGCGGCGCCGGACGCGGCGTCGGACGGTGAGGCCAGCGCACGACCCCGTGCCGATGACAGCGCGCCGCCGAACGACGAGCGCGGCTGGAGCAGCGACCGCAGCGGCGGACGACCGTCAGACCAGAGGATCGGTCCAGGAGGTTCGGACCGCCGGACAGACGCCCCGCGCCGAATCGCCGCTGATTTCGTCGGGCCGCCCGAACCGAGGCCGGATGCGGCCTTCGGCCTTTCCAACCGCGAACGCGAGGTCCTTGGATTGATCGCCCAGGGCCGAACCAACCGCGAGATCGGGGAGCGCCTCTTCATCAGCCAGAAGACGGTGGGCGTCCACGTCGGGAACATCCTGTCCAAGCTGGGCGTATCCGGGCGGGTCGAGGCCGCCATGGTGGCAGTTCGACTGGACCTCGTGCCGACACGCGGGCGCTAGGAGGGGCCGCCCGGCGCTGAAAAGCGCAACACAACGAACGAGACCCGGAGGAGGGTCCGGGTCTCGTTGCGGTTGCTGCCCGGCAGGAGGGTGCCGGTCGAGCGGTAGCGAGTGTTCGGTTTCTAGAACCAGCGCTTCATCGCGGCTTCGACCAAGGCGATCGAGGCCAGCGGAGCGACTGCGAGGGCGAGCCGCCAGGCCCGCTGCATCCGGTGCTTCATAGTTGGGCACTCCCGTTCTTGAGGATCATTCCGTCCGGTTTCCGTACCGGGGGACCTATCCTGCTGTTGTCGACGCGTGCCCTCAATGAGGCCAAAGTACCGGTTGACCCCGGACCTTCGGGGGATCCGTAACCGCTCGGGACCACGCCCGACCCGGCCGCAACCGCCCTTCTCCGCACCACCTCCAGCCAGGTCGGACGATAAGCGGAGCCCCTTAGCTGCGGCTTACCAGCGTGTCGGCGGGCGCGGCGCAGTACGCTCGGGGTATGCACGTGCAACTTTGCTACACGGACGCCTACGCGACCGATATCGAGGCCAGCGTCGTAGCGCTCGAGGGCGACGACGCCCCGCTCGTCGTCCTTGACCGGACGGTCTTCTATCCCGGCGGCGGCGGGCAGCCGTCAGACCGCGGGTTGCTGCTCCGCGCCACCGATGGGCGATCCTGGGTCGTCCGGGCTGCGCGCAAGTCCGCTGGGGAGATCGCCCACGAACTCGAGCCGGGCGTCGAGCCACCCGCAATCGGCGACCGACTCCGCGTAGACATCGACTGGGACCGGCGGTTCGCCCTGATGCGGACCCATACCGCCCTCCACGCCCTGTGCGGCGTGGTCTGGCGGGACTATGGCGCGCTCGTCACCGGCGGAAACATGGAGCCCGGCGCCGGCCGCATGGACTTCGAATTCGAGCGGATGAGCGGCGACCTGGTCGACGAGATCGAGGCCAAGGTCAACGCTGACCTGGCCAGCGAGCGCGATGTCCTGGTCAATGTGCTCCCGCGCGACGAGGCGTTTGCGATTCCTGATCTCATACGGACCAAGATCAACCTGCTGCCCGAAGGGATCACCGAGATCCGCACGATCGAGATCGTTGGCCTCGATCTGCAAGCCGACGGCGGCACGCACGTGGCGAACACCCGCGAGGTCGGCCAGATCCGGGTCACCGGCTATGAATCGAAAGGGCGGATCAACAAGCGGATACGGATTGCCCTGAAGAGCGCGTAGAAGGGATCGTCACGGGCCGCTGACTTACGCCGGGATCGACGGGGTCATGGGAGCCACCTCGGCGCGATAGAGTCCGTCGACATGGCTAGCCCATCTCCATCTGTCTGGCGCGACGGCGACTTCGTTCGGCTCTGGTCGGCCGCGACGATCTCGATCTTCGGCTCACTCATCGGGCGGACGGCCCTGCCCTTCGTCGCCATCCTCACGCTCCACGCGGGTGCCCTCGAGGTCTCCGCGCTCCGCTCGCTCGAACTCGTGGCCGCGTTGCTGGTTGGTCTGGTGGCCGGGGCGTGGGTCGACCGGCTGCGCCGGCGGCCGATCATGGTGGCCGCGGATCTCGGCCGAGCGATCCTCTTCATCACGATTCCCGTGGCCGCGATCGCCGGGGTTCTGGGACTCGGCCAACTCTTCGTGGTTGCGTTCCTGGCCGCGATTCTGACCACGTTCTTTGACCTCGCCGATCGCGCCTACCTCCCGACGCTGGTGCGTCCGGACCGGATCGTGGCGGCCAACAGCGCCCTCACTGTGAGCGGCTCTGCGGCCGAATTCGCGGGGTTCGGGATCTCCGGTTTCCTCGTCCAGATCCTGACAGCGCCGTTCGCCCTGGTCTTCGACGCGGTCTCGTTCGTGGTCTCGGCGGTGCTGATCCGTTCGATCAAGCGTCCCGAGCCCGCGCCTCCGGAGCGCGCCGACCGAGCACCGATGCAGCGCGAGATTCGGGACGGCTTGCGCCTCGTTGCCCATTCCCCGGTGCTCCGGGCGATCGCCCTCTCGAGCGCGTTCTCGCACATGACATGGGGCGTATTTGGCGCGGTCTACATCCTCTACGCGACGCAGGAGCTGGGGCTCGGTCCGGCAGCGATCGGGGTCATCGCGGCCATCGGCGGATTGAGTTCGCTCGCTGGCGCGGTCTTCGTGGGGCCGGTCGTCCGGCGCCTTGGCCTTGGACGGACGCTCCTGATCGGGATCGGCGGCTTCGGGCTCGGCAACCTGTTCATCCCTCTTGCGCCGAGCGGTTCCGTGCTCATCGGCGCGCTCTGCCTGATCGCCCAGCAGCTCATCGCCGACAGCTCTGCGACCGGCTACGACATCATCGACATGTCGCTCCGCCAGTCGATCGTCGGGGATCGTCTCCTTGGCCGGGTGAACGCCACGATTCGGACGTTATCCACGTTGCTGCAACTCGTGGCCACGGTCTTTGCGGGGATCGTCGGAGAGTTCTACGGGCTGCGGGTCGCGCTGTGGTTCGGCCTGCTGGGTGCTGTCCTTGCGTTCCTCTCGATCTGGTTCTCACCGATCCGTGCGATGCACGCGGTGCCCATGGAGCCGATCATCCCGGCCATCCTCGGCGATGGCCTCCCGCTCACGGAATAGCTGGCGCGGACGCGCAGGGGTCAGCCGCCGCGGGTCGCCACGACCGAGAACGACAGCGGCACCCGCCCCCGCTCCTCGG
>JAQBHC010000039.1:0-4110 GCA_032128175.1 Chloroflexota bacterium
GCGCTCCAGAACGACCCGCTGACCGTACCGGCCACGGTGACCGGGGTGCCGAGCCCAAGGCTCGCCTTGAGCGATCCGCCGATCGATGGACTGGTGCGCAGGTTGGCGCCCGAGCAGTCGGGCACATACGCGGCACCGGCCTGCGTCGTGGCCGATGCGGGTGCGACGGCCAGCAAGGCCAACATCACGCCCGTTAGGAACGCGGTGAGCCAGCGGCCGCGGTGTCGGCGACCGGTTGGAGTTCGCTGTGTAGTTGTGTTGGTATCCATCGGGTGGCCCATCGTGGTCGCGCCGGCGCGCCAGAACCACGACCCAACAGGACCAATCCGGACCCGGCCCAAAGGTACTAATGCACCCAGTCCATGCTCGATTCAGCAGAGGACCCGGGCGCGCACTCGTGCCATGAAGCGGATACCAACCTCAGGCTCGGGAAACCGTAAGCGCCCGGTCGGCGTCTGTGGCCCAGGCGGCAGGTGATCGCCGCACATTGACCACAGCTGGAGCCACCGATGTCCACTTCGCGAACGACCCTCTCCATCTCCCTGCCGGGCTCGCGGGCTCGATGGGTCGCAGTTGGCCTGGCCACCGGCCTGATCGTCGCCGTCATCGCCTGGCCCGCATTGGCACCTCGCCAGATCCTCGCCACGGATCCGGCCACCGCAGCCGAGCACACGATCAGCGTCGCGGGGACGGGTCGGGTGATCATCACCCCAGACATCGCGGACCTTCGACTTGGGGTCACGGTTGCCGCGAAGACGGTCAAGGAGGCACGATCCGCCAACGCGACCGCGATGACCGCCGTGATCGAGAGCCTCAAGAAGCTCGGCATCGCCGACAAGGACATCCAGACCACCGTCCTGTCGCTCAGCCCGACCTACGATTACTCGACCAACACGAACCCGCCGGCCCTCACCGGCTACACCATGTCCAATGGACTCGCGATCATCGTTCGCAATCTCGACAAGATCGGCGATGCGGTAGACGGTGCCCTCGAGGCCGGTGCCACCTCGCTCGACGGGATCAGCTTCCGGGTCGAGGACCAGGCCGCGGCCGAGCTGCAGGCTCGTCTGGCCGCAATGACCGAGGCGAAGTCAAAGGCCCAGACGCTTGCCTCCGCGGCCGGCGTGTCGATCGTCGGTGTGGCATCGATCAGCGAGAACGTCTCACCCGGCCCGTACCCGATCTACTACGGCTACGCCGCCGCGGAGCGGGACACGGCAACGCCCATCCAGCCGGGCTCGAACGAGATCGCCGTCACGGTCGCGGTGATCTACGTGATCGACTGAGCGCCTTCGTACCTGGTTGACTCCGCGCCTCGGGGCAACCCGAGGCGCCGGAGCGCGTCGATCGCGGCCGCCAGCGCCAGCAGCATGCCGATCACGAATATCGGCCACGGGTAGGGCCCCGGCATGGCGCCGTCGAGGAGCCCGCCCGAATCGAGCGTCCACGACAGGATGACCAGGAGGCCGCCGAGCAGCCCAGCGATCCAGTGCCCGCGCCTCAGCGTGAGGCTCTTTCCGGCCCTCAGCATCGATGCAGCGCTCAGGCCGAACCCGATCAACGCGGCGCTGACGAGGACTGGCGACCAGACGGGCCCGACCCAGGGGACGGGGATGAGGAACAGGAGGTCCGTGGTGTGTAGTGACCCGGGCCAGCCGCTGAAGACCTGCAACCACGCGTAGTAGCCGATGTCCCAGACACCGAAGACGACGGCGCTCCAGGCCAGGCGCTCCAGGCGGGACAGCCCGACCAGCACACCGACGGCCCCGATCATCACCATTGTCGCCGCTTCCCGGCCGACCTCGATCTGGATGAGAGCGCCGGCCGCGAGCTCCGGACGAATCGGGAAGATCTCGCCGACCTTCCCGCCAAGCGCACCCTGCAGATAGACCACGACGGCCGCCTCGAGACAGGCCATCGCGACTGCAAACCCGACGACGGCCAGCGCGCTGGAACGGAACGTCATACCGTCTCGCATGTTCGGGTGCCGGTGGACCACTTCCGTCGGATCAGTTCGTCGGCTCCCCCGCCGTAGTAGCGTCCCCGGCTTCGGTTTCGCCTTCCGGCCGTGCCCGCTCCGTGCGGCTCAGGTGGCTGGCCTCGATGACCGTGGGCCGCCCGTCGCGATCCTTCCAGCGCGTCAGGACCTCGGACTCTTCGGTTTCGCCGATCAGCCGAAGTACCGCGGTGAAGCTGGAACCGCCACCGGCTCGCTCGACTGACTCGATCGTCGCCTCGATGGCGGGCAGCGGCAGCAGGGCGATCACCTCGCCCAGATTGCGCCGCAGCTCGTCGCTGAAGTCCTTGGTCGCCAGCTCGATGTCGCCGGCCACGAGCGCGGCGCAGAGCGCCGAGGCGCGATTCCGGATGTCCTGTTCGTCCATCGATGAGCCCCCCTCGAGTTATTGAGCCTGGAGCGTTCAGCGTGCCCCGGGGCGCCCGCGGTCGCTAGGAAAATGGAGTCTTCCCAGGCGAGTTCCTGAGTCGTATGCTGCCGAGGCCATGCGGTCGACGGAGTCGCGCATGTGTCCCTGGTGGCGTTAACGGGGACAGCGTATCCGGCCCGTGGAATACCGCGGCTGCGCGGTGGGAGGAACTACGCATGTCACGGCGTGTCGCGACCATGGCGATCCTCGTGGTCCTGTTGGTGGGTGGCCTGCTGTCGCCCGCTGCTGCCGCTGGCTATGTCCTCCCCCTGCCTCTGCCGGCCAGGATGGCCGCGGTGGGCGACTCGATCTCGCAGGCCGCGAGTACCGGTGGAGGGCTCGGCACGGACTACCCACAGAACTCCTGGACCACCGGCACCAACGCCACCGTGAACAGCCACTACCTTCGCCTCCAGGCGCTTGGCGCGCCGATCTCTGGGCAGAACTACAACCTCGCGGTGAGCGGGTCCAAGGTGATCGATCTGAATGCCCAGATGGCGAACGTCGTCGGCCTGAACCCCAGACCCGACTACCTGACCGTCCAGATCGGCGGCAACGATCTGTGCACGGACACCTTCGCTTCGATGACGTCGGTCAGCGACTTCCGCGCACGGTTCCAGACGGCGATGCAGACCCTGAAAGATGGAGCGCCGAATACGAACGTCTACGTCGTAAGCATTCCCGACGCCTATCAGCTGTGGAGCCTGTTCAAGGGCGACGGGTGGGCACGCTTCATCTGGTCGATCGGGGGCGTCTGCCAGTCCCTTTTGGCCAATCCAACTTCAACGCAGGCGGTCGACATCCAGCGTCGGGCTGACGTTCGCACTCGAAATATTGCGTACAACGCCGAGCTGAAATCGGTCTGCGAGAGCACCGCCTTCGTGGCCCACTGCCGCTTCGACAACAACGCAGTCTTCAATGTCCAGTTCGCGAAGAGCGACGTTGCCGCCGACTACTTCCATCCGTCCATCGCCGGCCAGGCCAAGCTGGCCAGCTCCACCTGGAGCGCGGGCTACACGTGGTCATCCGTGCCGCCGCCACCTCCGCCATCGAACGTGGCCCCGACGGCGTCATTCACGAGCAGTTGCTCCGACCTGGCGTGTAGCTTCACCGACGCATCCGGCGATTCCGATGGCACGATCGCCTCCCGGTCCTGGACATTCGGCGACGGGGCGGTCTCGACGGACACGAACCCATCGCACACCTATGCGGCCGGCGGCATCTACACAGTGAGTCTCATCGTCACCGACAACGTGGGAGCGACGGGGTCGTTCAATTCGCCGGTGACGGTGACTGCCCCACCGGCGGCAGAAGCGATGTGGGTCAATGACCTGTCCTACGTGCGAACCTCGACGAGTCGCAACTGGCAGGCGATCGTCACTGTGGCGGTGGTCGACCAAAATGGACCGGTCGAGGGCGTGCTGGTAACGGGTACCTGGTCGAAGGGGACCGGCGGTACCTCCTGCACCACGAACGCCTCGGGCACTTGTGCGGTCACGAGTTCCTCGCTCAGCAAGAAGTCGGTGCCGAACGTTACGTACGCCGTCACCGGGTTGAGCAAGGCCGGCTGGACGTACGCGGCGGGAAGCGACGTGGAGACCTTCATCAACGTCCCGAAGCCCTGAGCATCCGGATGGCGCCGGAGATGACGGTAAGGCGGCCGTGACGGCTTCACCCGTCCGAC
>JAQBHC010000040.1:0-21886 GCA_032128175.1 Chloroflexota bacterium
GCACGGCTGCGCGCCATCGCCCCGCCCGGTGCGCGGCCCGCGATCGTGCCGATCACCGTTGACCTGCCGGCCGACGAGCTGAACCGAATCGGGGCAGCCCTTGACGCGGACGCCATCCAGCTCAGCGGCAACGAGCCGGCCGCGCTCGCGGCGGCGCTCACCCGCCCTGTTTGGACGGTCCTTCACCTGCCCGCCTCGGCCGGCGCCGGCGCCGGCGGCGACGGCATCGCGCACGACGTGATCGCGGCCGCGCGGCTTCACCTCGCTGCCGGCGCCGCGCGCGTCCTCCTCGATACGGCCGGAGGCCGGCATCCGGGCGGGACCGGCGTCCGCGTGGATCCCGCGCTTGTCGCCACGATCGCAAGCGAGGTTCCGGTGGTCCTGGCCGGAGGACTCGACCCTTCGAACGTCGGGCCGGCGCTGCGCTCAGCGTCGATCGTCGGCGTCGACGTCACGTCAGGGGTGGAGGCCGCGCGAGTCAGTGGGCGCCGGCCGGTCAAGGATCCGTTCAAGGTCGCGCTGTTTCTGAAGCGTGCCCTTGCCGCCCGCATCGACCGGCCCAATCTCTCCACTCGTCCGACACCCGTCCACGCGGGCCTCCTCGAGGCTGATGTTCATGGTCGATGGGGAATGGAGCGGGACTTCGGGGGCCGCTACGTACCCGAGACGCTGATGGGCGCGCTGGAACAGCTGGAGCGCGCCTATGAGGCGATTCGCCATGACCCGCGCTTCTGGGCAGAGCTCAACGAATTGCTGGGGCGGTTCGCCGGCCGTCCAACGGCACTCTACCGCGCCGATCGACTGGCCGACGCGGCTCGAACGCAAGCCGCGCGACTGGCGGCGGCCTCGGTCGATCTGCCGCGCATCCGGCTCTACCTGAAGCGCGAGGACCTGGCCCATACGGGTGCCCACAAGATCAACAACGCGCTCGGCCAGGCACTGCTGACCCGCCGGCTAGGGAAGACGCGCGTCATCGCCGAGACGGGCGCCGGCCAGCACGGCGTTGCGACCGCCACGGCGTGCGCCCTGCTCGGCCTGCCCTGCGTGGTCTACATGGGCGAGGAGGACATCCAGCGTCAGGCCCCCAACGTCCTTCGGATGCAGGCGCTCGGCGCCGAGGTTCGGTCGGTCATCTCGGGGACGGCGACCCTCAAGGATGCGGTCAATGAGGCGATGCGCGACTGGGTTACGAACGTCGAGACGACGCACTACGTTCTCGGCTCGGCGATGGGTCCGCATCCGTATCCGACGATCGTGCGCGATCTCCAGCGGCGGATCGGGGATGAGGCGGCGCGCCAACTCGCCGATGTCGAAGGCCGGTTACCGGACCTCGCCCTTGCCTGCGTCGGCGGCGGCTCGAACGCGATCGGGTTGCTGGCCCGCTTCATCGGCGAGCCGTCGGTGCGGCTGGCGGTGGCGGAGGCGGGCGGCGACGGCATCGCGACGGGTCGTCACGCGGCGGCCATCGCCGGCGGCACGCCCGGCATCCTCCACGGTTCACGCTCACTCATGCTCCAGGACCGGGATGGACAGGTGGTCGAGGCGCACTCAGCGTCCGCCGGACTCGACTATCCCGGTGTCGGCCCGCAGCTGGCTGCACTCGCCGAGGCGGGTCGCCTCGAGGTCGCGACGGCGACGGACCGCGAGGCCATTGCCGCGATGCGCTCGGTGACACGGACCGAGGGGATCCTGCCCGCGCTCGAAACCGCGCATGCGATCGCCGCGCTACCCAAGCTCCTGGCGAATCTCGAAGGTTCAGGCCGGAGCCTGCCGGACGGAGCACTCGTCCTCGTCGGCTTCTCGGGCCGAGGCGACAAGGATATGGCCGCACTCGAACGCTTCAGCGATGTCAGCGCCTGGGAGGGCGTCGGGTGAGCGGCGCCTCCGCGCCAGCCCGCACCGGCACCAACGACACCCCCGGCGCAAGAAGGATCGCGGATGCCTTCACGGCGGCCGCCCGATCCGGACGAGCGGCACTGATTCCCTATGTGGTCGCGGGGTACCCCGACTACGAGGGGTCGTTTGCGGCAGCGTGCGCTGCCATTGATGCCGGCGCCGACATCCTCGAGATCGGCCTGCCGTACTCGGACCCCCTCGCCGACGGCGCCACTCTGCAGCGAGCCTCGCATGCGGCGCTCTTTGCCGGGGCAACGCTGGACCGCTCGCTGGGGTTCGTCGCGCGGGTCGCAGCGGCCCGACCCTCGGTCCCGCTCGTCGCGATGGGCTACGCGAACCAGTTGATCGGCGGGGGCGATGGCCGGGATCGAGCCGCGTCGCTGGCCTCGGCAGGGGCCTCTGGTGTGATCGTCGCCGACCTCACGCCAGATGAGGGTGCTCCGTTCGAGGCGGTCGCGGCCGACGCCGGGCTGGCGGTCGTGTATCTGGTGGCGCCCACCACCGCGCCGGAGCGGCGCGCGACGATTGCAGCCCGGAGTGGCGGATTCCTGTACTGCGTCAGCCTGGTCGGTGTGACCGGGGCTCGGCGGACCCTTCCTCCGAGCGTGCGGGGCCTCGTGGCGGACGTTCGCGCTGCATCGCCGGTCCCCGTTGCGGTCGGGTTCGGCGTCTCGAAGCCTGCCCACGTCGCCGCCCTCGCCGCCGCTGGCGCCGACGGCGTCATCGTCGCCTCGGCCCTCGTCGATGCGCTCGGTACGGACGGTCGGGAGGTCGAGCGTATGGCTCGGTTGGTCGCCACACTCCGAGCCGCGACGGCGCGGTAGGGACGGCCATGGCCCTGCGCATTGCCATCGCGATCGAAACCACCTCAATGAAGACGTTCGCGACCGCGGTCCACTGGCCCGGTTGGTCGCGGTCGGGGAGGACGATCCCCGCCGCCCTCGATGCGCTGTCTGCGTACGCGGCCCGCTACGCGTCGGTGGCTGCCGTGGCAGGTTATCCATTGCCGGCCGAGGACCTCGAGTTCGAAGTGGTCGAGTCCGCCGAGGGAGGTTCCGGGACCGAATTCGGGGTCCCCAGCCGCGTCGCAGATGCTGACCGTCGACCGACCTCGCGGAGCGAAGCCGAGCGACGGGCACGACTTGTTGCGGCGGCGTGGGCCTGCCTCGATGGTGTAACAGCGTCGGCTCCAGAAAGTCTCCGCAAAGGCCCGCGCGGCGGTGGTCGAGACACGTCGAAGATCATCGAGCACACCCTGATGGCCGATCATGCCTATGCCCGCGAGATGGGCCTGCGTCTGCCCGCCCCTTCTCCCGGCGACGCAGCGTCAGTCGCTGCGCTCCGCGAGGCGATGGACCGGATCCTTCGTGCGCCTGTGGACGGCTCGCCGTTAGCGGGGCGCAAGTGGACCGTCCGCTACGCCGCCCACCGGATTGCGTGGCATTCCCTCGATCACGCCTGGGAGATCGAAGACCGATCTATGCCCGAGGCCGAGCCGCCGCCCTGACTTCGCGCCGAGGTGGGCCGGGCGCCGACCGAGGCGGTGGCAGGAACGCTGACCGTGGCGCAGACGCCTGCCCTCAGCCACTACGACCCGGCATCTGCCCAGCCAATTGCGGCCGCGGCTCGTTCTCGCAACGAGTTGGAGGTCGTCCCCGAGGCGAGCAATGTTCCAATGGACGTGGCTCCGTCCGCCTTGGATAGCTTTCGGCCATCCGCACGCCGGATGAGCGGGTGGTGGAGAAACTTCGGCGGCTTCGCGCGCCCAAGGAGCGCTCCGAGGCGGATCTGTGCGGGCGTTGCTTCAAGTAGATCCTCGCCGCGGATCACGAGGTCGATCCCGTGCCGCAGGTCATCCACGACGACGCAGAACCCATAGGTCCAATTCCCTGGCCGGTCCCGGGCAATGAGATCGCCCCCGGCCGACGGGGCGCCAACCTGTGTCCCGAGCACCAGGTCGGTCCATCTTTCGCTGCCCTCACCGAGCAGGACACGCCAGGTCACGCCCGGCACCTCGCGCGACAGCGCCCGCCCGGAGCACTGACCAGGGCAGCCGGGTCCCGTCCATCGTTGTCCGTGCGTCGTCGCCCAGGCCACGAAGGTCGAGCGAGTGCAATCGCACCCGTAGACGAGATCTCGAGCCTCGAGCGCGGCGATCGCAGCAGCGTAGGCCGCGTCGTTGTCCGATTGCCGGTACGACGACGCCTCCCCTGTCCGAAGCGCGGCGATTGTGGGCTCATCGGGCGCAAAACCAAGGGCGGCGAGGTCGTCGACCAGGGCCGTCTCGAACGCCGGCCTGGAGCGCTGCCGATCGTGATCCTCGATCCGCAGCACGACCTGCCCGCCGCACGCCCGCGCCACCTCCCACACGACGATCGCGCTGGCCACGTGACCGAGGTGGAGGTTGCCCGTCGGAGCGGGGGCGAAGCGTGTGCGAAGTCCCGGCGGAAGTGCCGCGCTGGCGGTTCGCAGCGCGAGCCCGAATCCGTCCGACGCCACGCCGTCAGTCGTCCCGTGGCTGCGAACTCGATCGGTCAGCGGCTTCGAGCGCCCGCGTCGCCGCGAACAGCCGGCGGTACACGGCCAGCAGGTCTGCCTGGGGCATCGGTCCGACGTTCGACATGGCAATCCGGAGGAGCACCTCGCGCTCGCGCTCAATGTCGCGGACTGCGCGCCGACCGATCGCCGTCTTGGCCCGCCCGACCTCGATGGCCAGCGCCGCTCGCTGATTCAGGAGCGCCACGATCTGTTGGTCGAGGGTGTCGATCTTCGTCCTGAGTCGCCGCAACTCGAGGCTCTCGGGTGGTGTTCCGCGACGTCGCTCAGCCACCATCGCCCCCGAAATCGGCGGCAATACGCTCCAGGGCCAGGTGATATCCACGCGCCCCGAGCCCGACGATCGACATGAGCGCGACGTCAGCCAGGAAGTTGACGTGTCGGAAGGGCTCCCTCGTCGACGGATCGGACAGATGGACCTCGATGAACGGTCGCTGGACGCCGAGGAGTGCGTCGCGCAGGGACACCGAAGTGTGGGTCAGCCCGCCAGCGTTGACGATCGCAACGTCGAAGTCGCGCTGGTGCAGTCGATCGATCAGGGCACCCTCGTGATTCGACTGGAAGAAGTCGACCTCGAGGCCGAGGCCACCGGCCGCCTCCGTGATCCCGGCATGGATCTGATCGAGGGACTCGTGGCCGTAGATCTCCGGTTCGCGCGTCCCGACGAGGTTGAGGTTGGGCCCCTCGAGGACCAGCACTCTGGTCACGCGGCACTTCCGACCGTTGTCGGCGACAGCAGGCCGGCGGCCACGTCACGCACGAGCTGATCGGAAACGTCGTCGCGGACCACGTGCCCGTGGTCGGTCGGGAGCACCCAGCGGAGCCGTCCGCCTCGATATTTCTTGTCCATGGCCAGATGCTCCATGACGGCGTCAATCGAGTAGGGGAGCAGGTCGCCCCCGAGGCCGAGCGTATCGAGGAGCCGCTCAACGCGAGCCGCCCGCTCCGGCGGGGTCACCCCCGTTGCCACGCCGATCTGACACGCCGCCCGCAACCCATAGGCCACCGCCTCGCCGTGGCGGAGGTCCTCGTAGCTGCCGGCAGCTTCGAAGGCATGACCAAGGGAGTGACCGAGATTCAGCGCAATCCGCACGGCCGCCTCCTTCTCATCGGCCGCGACCACCTCGATCTTGGCCCAGCTGCAGCGCTCGACAAGCTCGGCGAGTGAGCCATCCGTCACGGCGTCGGCGTCACCCCGGCCGATGGCCTCGCCACGAGATTCGAGCAGCTCGAAGAGTCGCTCGTCACCCAGTGCCGCCATCTTGACGGCCTCGCCGAGGGCCGCGCCGCGCTCACGCTCCGGAAGGTCCGCCAGCAGTGCGATGTCGATCACGATCGCCGCCGGCTGGTGGAACGCCCCGACCAGGTTCTTGCCCTCCGGGAGGTCGACCCCGGTCTTGCCGCCGATGGAGCTGTCGATCTGGGCGACCAACGTGGTCGGAACCTGGATGAGCGGCAGGCCACGCAGATAGGTCGCCGCGATGAAGCCTGCTGTGTCTCCGAGGGCTCCGCCGCCCACGGCAACGATGACCTCGCCCCGTTCGACGTGTCTACTTGCGAGTTCCCTTGCAGCGATCTCCACGATGGACAGGCGCTTGGCGGCCTCGCCCTGGGGCAGCTGGACGATTTCGATTGCGAAGCCCGCTTCGCGCAGGTCGCCCTCGAGTGCCGCCCCGACGTTCGCCCAGGCCACGGGTTCGGTGACGATGATCGCCCGCGTCGCGCCCAGGCGTTTCAATTCCTCCGCAACGATGCGACCCGCGATGCCCTCACCGAGGACGATCCGTCCGAGTGACGTTTCTGCCCGAAGCAGGACCGTCCCGCGGGTACGACCGGCCTCGAGCACGGCCCGATCGACCGACTCGAGGACTCCGCCGAGTTCGGCCATTCCCCCGATCCTGGCGGCCGCGCCGTAGAACCGGCCACGGGCCACCGTCAGGTCGCGGAGCGCGCGAATCGGATCGCGCCCCGCGATCAGCGGGCGGACGTTCGGGCTGCGTCGGAGCCGCTGGGCGAGCACCTCCGGGCGACCATCGAGCCAGATCGGAACGCGACCTCGGTACAGGCGCCAGCGATTGTGCGGGTCGACGACGGCACCGCCACCCGGCGCGATCACCCGACGGACATGTGGCGAGGGATCCGGAGCGCCGAGGGCGGCGATGGCGTCGCGCTCACGGGCTCGGAATCCCGCTTCTCCTTCCTCGGCAAAGATTTCGGGGATACGGACGCCGGCCTCGTGTTCAATGACGTCGTCGAGATCGATGAAGGTCGCCTCGTGACGCGCGGCCAGACGCCGTCCGATGGCGCTCTTGCCGCTGCCTGGGAGTCCGATCAGGACGACGTCCATGTCGGATCTAGTCGTCGCCGCCGGAGCCGGCTTCGTCGCCACCCGGCACCGAGGCGCGTCCGCCGACCGTTGGTGCCGGCGGCAGGGTCGCCATGAGCTTGCGGTGGGCGGCCATGCGCTCCCGGACCACGTCCATCCGATCCCCGCCGAGCGTCTCCATGACGAACCGAGCCAGGGTCAACATGACCATCGCCTCGCCGATCACGCCCGCCGCCGGGACGACGCTGATGTCGCTGCGCTCGTAGTGGGCCTTGTCGACCGCCTCGCCGGTGATCAGATCGGCCGACGGAAGCGGTCGAGCCAGCGTGGAGATCGGCTTCACGGCGCCGCGCAGCACGAGCGGTTCACCATTCGTTACGCCGCCCGTCAGGCCGCCCGCGTTGTTGGTCCGGTGGATCCAGCGGCCGGCCTCGTCTCGACCATCGATGACGTCGTGCACGGCGGAGCCGAACCGACGCGTCTGCTCGAAGCCCAGCCCGAACTCGACGCCCTTGACGATGTTGATGCTCATCACGGCTGCCGCAAGGGCCCCGTCGAGTCGTCGATCCCAGTGCGCATACGAGCCGAGTCCGATCGGCAGACCGTGGGCCACGACCTCGAACACGCCACCGATCGTGTCCCCGTTGGACCTCGCCTCGTCGATCCGCTCGATCATGCGTGCCTCGGCGTCGGGGTCGGGGCAGCGCAGCGGGGACGCGTCCGCCTCCTCGCGTGAGCGCGAGCAATTGGCCGGATCGACCGACACGCCGCCAACTTCAGCACTGAACGACCAGACATCGATCCCGAGGTCGCGCAGGAAGGTCCTCGCGACGCCGCCCGCAGCGACGCGCGCGGCCGTCTCCCGCGCCGATGCACGCTCAAGCACGTTGCGGACGTCCGAGTGGCCGTACTTGAGGGCGCCGGCGAGGTCGGCATGACCAGGCCGCACACGCGTCACGGGCGTTGCCTTCTTGACACCCTCGGCCACCGAGGCCCGCAGGGTCGCTGCCTGCTCGTCAAGAAGGGGAGCGGCCTGCATGATCGGGCCCCAGTTCTCCCAGTCGCGATTCTCGACCAGGAGCAGTATCGGGGATCCGAGCGTCCACCCGTGCCGGACGCCGCCCTTGATTGCGGCGCGGTCCGTCTCGATGGTTTGGCGCGCCCCCCGTCCGTAGCCGCGCTGCCGTCGCGCCAGATCGACCACCAGGTCGTCCTCGGTGAGGTGCAGCCCGGCGGGGACACCCTCAATCGTCACGCCGAGCGTGGGCCCATGCGACTCGCCCGCGGTCAGGAACCGGAACGCATCCGACATGCCAGTTCTGTCTCAGCCGGCCGTGGTAGCGGCGGGCTCGTCTGCCACGGGCTCGCCTTCGGCGGATCGGAGACCGCCCGCGCGCGCCGCCCCCAGCGCTTCGGTCATGACCTCAAGCGGCGCGGCCTGGCCGGTCCAAAGTGTGAACGCCGCCGCACCCTGGTGAAGGAGCATCGTTTCCCCGTCCTGCACCGTAGAGCCAGCTGCCTCGGCGTCGCGGAGGAGCTTCGTTCGGTTGTAGATCAGGTCCAGGACGAGAAGTTGCTTGCCCAGGATCTCGCCCGGGAGCGGCGTCTCGTCGGCGACCAGGCCGATCGATGTCGCGTTGATCAGCAGCTTGGTCTTCGCGAGCTCCGATTCGATGATCGATTCATGCCACGGCATCGCGCGCAACTCCATGTGCGCGGCGCTCTTTCCGAAGTGCTTGACCAATCCCTCGGCGCGGTGCAGGTGTCGATTGAACACGATGATCCGTTGGAACCCGACGCGGATCAGGCCGTACACCACCGCGCGAGCGCCGCCGCCAGCACCGAGGACGACGGCCTGCTTCGGCATCTTCGCGCGGCCTACGAGTCGGTCCAGGGCGACCGAAAAGCCGGCGACGTCCGTGTTGTGGCCGACGAGGCGCTTGCCCTCGCGCGTCAGCGTGTTCACGGCCCCGGTCGCCTGCGCCTCATCGGTCAGCCGGTCGATCAACGGGACGACGCGCTCCTTGTGCGGGATCGTCAGGTTGACCCCCAGGAACTCGTTGCCGCGGACCTCCTCGATCGCATCGGCCAATTCGAGCGGCGCCCGGTCCCACAGTTCGTATCGGGCGTCGATCCCGTGCGCATCAAAGGCAGCCTGCTGCATCGCCGCGGACAGGGAATGGGCCACGGGATGACCGATCAGAACGACGCGCTTGGTCATGCTCGAATCCTTTCGAGATCCTGGAAGAACGCTGGATACGAGACGGCTGCGCTGGCGGGGCGACCCACGGTGGTGCGGCCTCGCGCGATCAGCCCGGCGATGGCGAAGGTCATGGCCAGACGATGGTCCTCGAGGCTGTCGGTAGGCGCGCCGACGAGTGCTGCCCCTCCATCGATGACGAGGTCATCGCCGACAATCCGGATCCGGGCACCCAGGGCTGCCAGCCCGCTGGCGATGCCGGTCAGGCGGTCTGACTCCTTGTGGCGAAGCTCGCCGGCGCCCCGGATGGTGGTTCGCCCGCGCGCTTGCGTGGCCGCCAGGCAGAGAATCGGGATCTCGTCGATGGCGCCGGCAACCTCGGCCGGGCTGACGTCAATGGCGCGCAGCTCGGACGACCTGACGACCAGGTCCGCGGTCGGCTCACGGGCCTCATCATCGCCCTCGGCCGGGTCGACCACTGAGTGCCGTCGCTCCTCGATTCGTGCGCCCATGCGCAGCAGCAGGTCGAGCAGGCCGCGTCTCGTCGGGCTGATCCCGATGCCGGTCAAGGTCAGTTCGGCGTCCGGATGCAGTGCCCCGGCGACCAGCCAGAACGCGGCCGCCGACGGATCGCCCGGAACCGCCGAATCCACTGCCCGCACCGTCGCGCCTCCATCAATCTCGATCACCGCGCCGTCGGCGCCTTCGGTGGCGGACCGAACCGCGATACCCCGCGCCCGTAGCATGCGCTCCGTGTGGTCTCGCGTGGCCACGTGTTCATGCACTCGGGTCGTGCCGCTGGCATGCAGGCCGGCAAGGAGGATTGCCGACTTCACCTGGGCCGAGGGAACGGGCGGCGTCCAGTCGATGGCAGTCAGCCCCGCGTGGCCGGTGACCAAGACCGGTGGAAGCGTGTCCCCGTTCCGCCCAGCCAGCGTCGCGCCCATGGCACGCAGCGGTTCGATGATGCGAGCGACCGGTCGCCCTCGCAGTGAGCCGTCGCCGTCCAGGGTGGCAGTCACGGCCGCACCGGCGAGAATCCCCGCGAAAAGACGCAGGCTCGTCCCCGAGTTGCCGCAGTCGAGCGCGCCGGGTGGGGTTGTGAGGCCCGCGAAACCCGGTGACGCGACCCGATACTCGACGTTGCCGGCGCCGTCCATGGCGCGCTCCACGGCGGCGCCAAGTGCCTGCACGATCCCTGCAGTCGAACGCACGTCCGCGCCATCGCCGGCGCCCCGGATCCGGCTCTCTCCGTCCGCCAGCAGGGCGAACATCAAGGCCCGGTGGCTGATCGATTTGTCACCCGGTACGGTCAGTTCGCCGCGTAGACGCGCCGGGGGCTCGATCAGCGTCGAGTCTTGAGGAACCTGGGGCAGGGCCGGCGAGGAGCTGCGCATCGGGTCAGTGCTTGGAGAGTCCGCCCGTGCCGATGCCGAGCGCGGCACCGCCGACGAGCGGATCCCCGTGAAGCGAGCTGACATGGGCATGGACGGGCACCAGCGCATGCATGAGATCGGCGAACTGCGCGGGATTGAGTTGCTGCTCCGCATCCGAGAGGGCGGACTCAGGCGTGGGGTGGACCTCGACCATCACGCCATCGGCGCCCACCGCGACGCCGCCGATGGCGAGCGGCTTGACCAGCCAGCGCTTGCCGGTCGCGTGGCTCGGGTCAACGATCACCGGCAGGTGCGTAAGGTGATGGAGGAGCGGAACCGCAGCCAGGTCGAGGGTGTTGCGCGTGTATGTCTCGAAGGTCCGGATACCGCGCTCACACAGGATCACATTGGGGTTTCCGGCCGCCACGATGTACTCGGCGGCCATCAGCAGCTCCTCGATCGTCGCCCCGAAGCCACGCTTGAGCATGACCGGGCGCGCCACTCTCCCAGCCGCGTTGAGGAGCGAGTAGTTCTGCATGTTCCGGGCGCCGATCTGGAGGATGTCGGCGTACTCGGCCACGATATCGACCTGGTTCGGCTCCATCACCTCGGTGATTGTCGGGAGCCCGGTCCGGTCGCGTGCTTCCGCGAGGTAGCGCAGGGCCTCGACGCCGAGGCCCTGGAAGCTGTAGGGCGACGTTCGCGGTTTGAACGCGCCACCGCGCAGGATCGTGGCCCCCGAGGCCTTCACGGCATCGGCGGTCTCGAACAGCTGATCGCGACTCTCAACGGAACATGGGCCGGCCATGACCGTGAGCCCACCGTCGCCGACCGTCGCGTCGAGGATCCGGATGACCGTGTCCTCGGGATGGAACTCCCGGGAGGTCAGCTTGAAGGGTCGAGAAATCGGCGTGATCGTCTCAACCCCCGGCAGTGCGCCGAGCCTGCTCATCAGTTCCTGGCGGCGCGGCCCGACCTCGCCGACCACCGCGATCACAATCCGATCGGCGCCCGCGTGGGCGTAGGGGGTCATGCCCTCTCCGAGGATATGGCTCTTGACCCCGAGGATCTCGGCCTCGGTTGCGGTGCGGGTCATGACGACGAACATCGAGCGTCCTTCCTGTGGACGGCCGGACCGGAAAGAAAAAAGCAGAGGTCTGCACCTCTGCTTTGCCCCGGCACGACGCGTGCGCCCGGCCTCAATGGCCGGGAACGATCATGCCGGGTCGGTAAACCAATAGAAGCGCGTCATCTCAGTCGAGCGACGGTAGCCGAGGCCACATTCGATGTCAACCGGTCGAGGCCCGTGGTAGCCTATCGCCCGCCGCGGACGGAGAGGTCGCATAGAGGCCTAGTGCGGCGGTTTGCTAAACCGTTATGGGGTTACACCCATCGGGGGTTCGAATCCCCCCCTCTCCGCCAGACACCTCCGTCGGCATCTAGTGCGCCCGTAGCTCAGCGGATAGAGCGTCAGGTTGCGGACCTGAAGGTCGTGGGTTCGAGTCCCGCCGGGCGCGCCATCAGCGAAGCTGCGACGACGATCGTTGCGGCTCCCGAATTCCTTGGCTGTCTTTCCGCGACAGGAGGTTCCGGCTGACCGTGGAGCTCGTTCGCCCGGCTGACGACAAGGTGTTCGGCGAAGCGCTCACTCGGCTCCGGGCGGTCACGGCCCCGAGCCGCGAGGTGCCCGGTTGGGCAACCGTTGATCTCGCGCGAACCGAGCAGGCGGCACTGGGCCAGTTGCGTCAATCGCCGTCGATCGAGTGGGATCTCGACGACGTTCTGGGCGCTTCCGCACGACTGGTAACACAAGAGGATGGTCGCGATCTGGTCCTGCTTGAGCCGTCCACCGAGGGCCGAGTCGCCGCTGCCCTCGCCAGGCACGGCGAGGGGATCGTCGCGCTGTACCTGCTCGTCGGCGCAGACGCCCCGGTCCAGGTCCGCGCGGCCGGCTTCAATCTTGGTCCACCCGGCTCCGGCCCATTCGGTCCTGAGCGTCTGGTTCTTGGCGGACCGCGCTGGGGGCCGTTCCTCATCATCGCCGGGCTGGCGTGATCGGATGAATTGTCCCGCGGTACGATCGCCGCTCAGACATTGATGGAGGACAGCATGCGGGTTGGTTTCGTCGGGCTGGGCACCATGGGCAGCTCCATGGCGGCCAATGTCGTGCGAGCAGGGTTCCCGGTCACTGCCTGGAACCGCACGCCGGGTCGGGCTGCAGGACTCGCCGATCTCGGCGTCCATATCGCGATGAGTCCCTCAGCCGTGGCTGCTCGATCGGACGTCATCGTCACCATCGTCTCGGACACGCAGGACGTAGAAGCCGTCCTGTTCGGCGATCATGGTGTCGGCGCCGGCGCAGCGCCCGGTTCACTCGTGATCGATATGTCGACGATCTCGCCATCGGCCACGCGAGACTTTGCGGCGAGACTCGTCAGCCAGGGCGTCTCCATGCTCGATGCCCCCGTGTCAGGCGGCAGCGAGGGAGCGCTGAAAGGCACGCTGAGCATCTTCGTCGGCGGTGAGGCAGCCGACCTCGAGCGGGCGCGGCCCGTTCTCGAAGCCATGGGTACGACCATCACTCTGGTCGGTCCGATCGGCTCCGGGCAGGCCGTCAAGGCGGTGAACCAGGTGATCCTGGCCGGGACGTATCTCGGCGTTGCCGAGGGCATCGTGCTGGCCATCAAGGCCGGACTGGATGTCGAGCAGGTCGTCGCCGCCCTGTCTGGCGGGGCCGCCCAATCCTGGGTCCTCACGAACCGCAGCGGCCGGATGATCGAGAACGACTACCCACTCGGCTTCAAGGTCACCCTGCATCGGAAGGATCTTGGGATCGCCCTCCAACTCGCCCGGGAGACGGGCACGGCCCTGCCCATCTCGGAGCTTTGCGAGCAGATCGAGACGGAACTCATCGGCAAGGGCCACGCCGACGACGACATGTCGGCCGTGGCGCGGGCCATTCGCGAACGCTCCGGGCTCGAGAGTTAGGAGCTCAGGACAACCCACGATCGCCTGACGAGAGCTAGTCGCCCGGCACCTCGCGCAACCCACGAACGCTCAGCGTGCGGTGCGACCGCCTGCATATCCCTATTTCGTCAGCTTGAACGACGAGAGTTCCAAACGAGGTCCGGATCTCGGGCCGCTCTTCCGCGGGAACGCTATGCGTGCAGGATGGCCGAGCAGACCACCCAAACAGAGGGTCGCGCGGTCGTAGCGCTCGCTGAACGAGCAGGGATCGATGGCCGCGCAGCGGTCCCGCTTCGCTGGAGGATCGGGGATCGCCGGCCGACCAGGCCTCGCAGTCGTACCGCTGGATGGTCCCTCGCCGGGCCTGCGCCGATCTGAGGATGCGTCAGTCGAGGCCCACCAGCAGCATGGGCGATCCCAATCGCCCGTCGTAGCGGGGCCTGAAGCGCTCGATGTTGTACATCGTCTCGACGTCCACGCGACGTGCCGCGACACCGGTTGACTGCAGGTCGACGTGGGCGTATTTGCCATCCCGGATGCCGACCATCTGCCCGAACACGCCATCCGCGACGAGATCCATGGCCACGTTGGCGAAGGTCGAGGCGACGATCTGGTCGAGCGCATCGGGCTGTCCCGAGCGCAGGTCGTAGGTCAGCTCGATGGCCAGCGTCTCGATCCCCGTCCGCGAGCTGAGCTCGCTCGCCAGCGTTTCGCCGACATTCGCCTTGCGTCGGTGGCCGAACGCGTCCGACGGGCCGAGCTCGGGGATCTCCGCGCCCTCCCAGATCGCTCCCTCCGCGGTCACCACGATCGCGTATCGGCTCGGCGACAGCTGATGGTCCTCGGTGAGAACGTCCGCCAGTCGGGCAATGTCGTAGCGCACTTCCGGGATGACGCAGCGGGCGGAGGTCACGTACGCGGCAAAGAGGGCCGAGAATCCGGCGTCACGTCCAAAGATGCGGAACACGCCGATCCGCTCGTGGCTTCCCAGGGTCGTGCGCTGGCGGTCGATCAGTTCCTTGGCCCGGGTGATGGCCGATGAGAACCCGATGCAATACTCGGTGCCGGGAGCATCGTTGTCCATCGTCTTGGGGATCGCCACGAGCGGGACGTCCTTGCCCGCGAGGATTCGAGCGAACGACAGTGTGTCATCGCCGCCGATCGCGACGAGGACGTCAATGCCGAGCTGATCAAGGTTCTCCATGACCACCGGCGTGAGGTCGAAGCGGTCCTCGCCGACCTGCAGGCTCGCTGTGCGAACAGGATCAAGCCACGCCGGCAACGCCTTGCGCAGCATCTTTGCCGGGTTGGTCCGCGACGTGTGGAGGATGGTGCCGCCGGTTCGGTCGATCGTCCTGGTGTTCGCCCGATCCAGGCGTCGCAGGTACTCCGGGTCGAGTTCCTCGGCCGGTCGGACGTGGGTCAGGCCCTCCCATCCACGGCGGATGCCGAGGACCTCGGCGCCGAGTTCTCTTGCCCGGTAGGTAACGCTTTTGATGACCGAGTTGAGGCCGGGGACGTCGCCGCCGCCCGTCAGGATGCCGATGCGCTTCGGGTGATTCATCAACTCGCATCGTAGCCCGACCGAGAGATCGGTGACGATCGTCGTCGGCGCATCAGGGCTGTCGTCGGCGTACCACGGCTGGAGGCGAGCCGCCATCCGTTGGCCCGGTATCATCGATCCATGAACTACGAGCTCTACATGGGCGAGGCACTGGCCGAGGCCCGAATGGGGGCGGTTCGCGGCGAGCGCCCGCACGCGGCGGTGGCCGTGATGGACGAAGCCATGGTGGCCCGCGGGCACGAGCGCGTCATCGAGACCAACGACCCCACGGCGCATGCCGTGATCGTCGCGTTGCGCGAGGCCTCAAGGAGACTTGGGACGGCGCAACTGCACAACATGACGATGTTCTCGACGGTTGAGCCGTGCCCGATGTGTGTCGGTGCCATGCTCAGCAGCGACATCGAGGGCCTCGTGTTCGCAGCCCCGAATCTCCAGGATGGCGCGGCGGGCAGCGTCGTCCAACTCGCTGATCATCCTGCCATGGGCCGGCGCCTCCGGATCGTCAGCGGCATCCGGCGCGACGAAGCAGAGGAGCTGCTGACCGCTGCCGGCGGCGAGACGTTCGTGGCGCGGGTTCGCTAGACGGCGCTGGTTCGCTAGCCAGCACTGGTTCGCCGGACGCCGTACCGGAAGCTTCCCGGGAGTCCTTGACCCGGCCCTCGGCGGACCCTCTGCTATTCTCTCGCGCGGAGAGGTGTCCGAGTGGTTGATGGTGCCGCTCTCGAAAAGCGGTGTGCGAAAGCACCGCGGGTTCGAATCCCGCCCTCTCCGCCACGTGCTCGCGAAATGCCTGCCGACCCGCGGTCGGCTTCGGGGCGAAGCTACTCGGAGAGGTCGCCTAGTGGACTATGGCGCCGCACTGGAAATGCGGTTCGCGGCAACGCGTCGAGGGTTCGAATCCCTCCCTCTCCGCCAATGCTCCCGTCTGGGGGCTCCTGCTAAACTCAGCGATGCCGTGCTAGGCGGGGAACTAGCGGTGCTCTGTACCTGCAATCCGCTCCAGCAGGGCTGAATTCCCCCTCGAGGCCCCCGCGCGCGGAGGCCGCCATCCCAGGTGACGTTGAGGACCGGGTCCCGCGCAGCGGCGACTCGCGAACCGTGTCAGGTCCGGAAGGAAGCAGCACTCAGCGATCATCGCCGGGTGCCGCGGAACGGCCTGGTCCGAGTCGCCTTCGCTGGTGGGCCCGGGCGTGGCTCGGTCGACAGGGGGTGCACGGCATACTGATCCAACCTTACTCGGCCCCCGGGGAGCGTCGTGACCAAGAGCGCCTCGAGCCCATCTGATCCCAAGTCGGCCATCTCTGCGGCGCCTCATCAGGCCATCTATCGTCGCTGGCGGGCGCAGACGTTCGGGCAGATCGTCGGGCAGACTGCGGTCGTCCAGACGCTCCAGAACGCCGTCCGCACCGGTCGGGTCGCGCACGCGATCCTGTTTGTGGGGCCCCGCGGAACCGGCAAGACATCGCTCGCTCGGATCCTCGCCAAGGCCGTCAACTGCACCAACTTGCAGGACGGCGACCCATGCGACGCCTGCCCCTCCTGCGTCGCGATCCGCGAGGGCCGGGCGATGGACCTTGTCGAGATCGATGCTGCCTCGAACCGCGGCATCGATGCGATCCGCGAGTTGCGTGAGCGGATCAACTATGCGCCGACGGACCTCAGGCGAAAGGTCTACATCCTGGACGAGGCGCACCAGATCACCAAGGACGCGTGGAACGCGCTGCTGAAGTCCCTCGAGGAGCCACCGGATTTCGTCGTCTTCATGTTCGCTTCGACGCATCCGCAGGATTTCCCTCCGGCCATCCTGTCGCGACTCCAGCGGTTCGATGTGCGCCGCCTGTCAACCGATGAAATCGAGGGAAAGCTGTCCCGAATCCTCGAAGGCGACGGTCGAGAAGCCGACCCAGCAGCCATCCGCCTGATCGCCCGGCTCGCGGCGGGCGGGATGCGAGACGCCGAGTCGATGCTCGACCAGCTCCTCTCGTCCGCGAGCGATCGGATCGACGAGGAGACGGTCCGCGACCTCCTCGGTCTGGCGACCGCCGAGGCGGTCGACGAGTTTGTTGGTGCGCTCATTGCGGGCGACGTCGGACCTGGGGTGCGGCTGCTCGACTCCCTCGAGGACCGCGGACGTGATCTGCGCACCTTCCTCGAGCAGCTGGTCGAAAGCCTTCGTTCCGGTCTGGTTGGCGGCCCGGGCGCGGCCGTCGGGGCCAGCCCCCACGCGCTGACGGATCTCGTCCGCGTCGCGCGCCGCCTCGCGGCGATCGACCCGAACCGAGCCGGCATCGGCGGCCTCCGACTCCAGCTCGAACTCGCCCTCTTCCCACCTGAAGATCCGCGCGCCTCGGTTCGCAACCAGAAGACTGCGACGCCTGAGACAGCGACACCCGAGTCCGTGCGCGCGCGCCCGCGCGAGCGCGTCCCCGAAACTTCGGCTGCGCCGACACCGGCTGCGCCGACACCGGCTGCGCCGGCGGAGTCCGACATCGAGACCCTCCGCCACCGATGGCCCGAGATCGTCGCGCGGATCAGCGCGCACCCTCCGACGAAGCCGCTGATCATTGTCTGCCGTCCACTCAGCGTCGAGGATGGCATCGTGACCCTCGGCTTCCCAGAGGACCAGGGGTTCCTTCGCGATGTCGCCGAGCGTCGACGGTCGGTCCTGGAGGATGGCATTGCCGCTGTGCTCGGCCGCAAGGTCGCGGTTCGCTGTGTGGCGACCAATCTCGACCTCGTCGCGGAGCTCTCGGCCGATGCCGAGGCGGCCTTCGTCCTGGCAGAAGCCCGCCGAATCTTCGGATCCAACGAGTCGGACGCGGCTGACGTGAGCTGACGCGGACCACCCTCGATAGCCAGGCGCTGCAGCAGGGCCGGCGCCCTTCGGCCAGACTGAAGACACCCACACCTATAGCGGAGCTCGATCGATGGGAATGGCGAACCTGCAGCGCATGGCGATGCAGATGCAGCAGGACATGGCACGGATCCAGGACGAGCTGGGCGTGATGGAGATCGACGGCTCTGCGGGCGGTGGCGCGGTGCGCGCCGTCGTGACCGGAAAGCAGGAGCTGCGCTCAGTCACGATCGATCCGGGAGCGATCGATCCCGACGACGTCGAGATGCTTCAGGACCTTGTCGTGGCGGCGGTCAACGATGCCCTGGAGTCATCCAGGAAGCTAGCCGAGCAGAAGATGGGCGCCGTTACCGGTGGCCTGGGCGCTGGTCTTGGCGGCCTGCTCGGACGCTGAAGCCCGGTGGTCACGCCTCTCATCGAGCCAGTCGCCAGACTGATTGAGGCATTCAATCGGTTGCCCGGCATCGGGCCCAAGACCGCGCAGCGCCTGACCTATCACCTGCTCCGCGCTGCCGACAACGAGGCTCGAATCCTTGCCGCGGCGCTGGTCGCTGTCCGCGAGCAGGTGGTGTTCTGCGAGATCTGTTTCAACTTTAGCGACGCACCACGCTGCCCCATCTGCCGAGACGGCAGCCGGGAGGAACGCCGACTCTGCGTGGTGGAGGAGGCGCTTGACGTGCTGGCCATCGAGCGGACCGGGGAATTTCGGGGCGTCTATCACGTCCTGCACGGCGCCATTTCGCCGATCGACGGGATCGGGCCCGACCGACTCCGAATCCGGGAACTGCTTGCCCGCGTCGACGCTGCCGCCGCGGATGGCTCACCATTCATCGAGGTGATCATGGCCACCAACCCAACGCTCGAGGGTGAGGCAACCGCGATGTATCTCGACGAGCGGCTCCGCGACAGCGTCGGCCGCGTTACCCGGATTGCCCGCGGCATCCCGGTCGGCGGGGACCTCGAATACGCCGACGAGATAACCCTGATCCGCGCGCTTCAGGGGCGACAGACGATTGGCGAGCCCTCCGCATGAAAGAGCTGCTTGCCGAGATCGCCCTGCGCATGATCAAGCCGGCCCTGGCCGGCGTCATCGGGATCGTCATCTACGTCCTTGCCACGTCGTGGTTTGGAGGTTCGCCGAGCGTGGAGCTCGGCCTGCTCGCCTGGCTCGCGGGGGCGGCCTTCGTCCTGCTCGTGGAGTCCGGCCCGATCTGATCGCGATGTCCACCGTGCGGTCGTTGTGCCGTTTGACGGCCCGGCCACGAAGCCCCATCATTGGCATTCTGCGCCGGACGCCCTCGCGCCCTGGACGCCGCACCTTGACAACTGAAGAGTGGCAGGAAGATCCGGAACAATTAAACGGATGTGCGAGAGGTCGAACCCTCGGATCAAGTCGCAGCCGCAAGGCTGCGCATTTTTCGGAGAGTTTGATCCTGGCTCAGGATAAACGCTGGCGGCGTGCATGAGACATGCAAGTCGAACGGACGGTCGGGGCTTGCCTTGACCGTTAGTGGCGGACGGCTGAGTAACGCGTGGGTGACCTGCCCCGAAGTGGGGAATAACTGCCCGAAAGGGTGGCTAATACCGCATGTGCCGGTGCGTTCGTTCGCACCAGCAAAGCCGCAAGGCGCTTCGGGAGGGGCCTGCGTCCGATTAGCTCGTTGGTGGGGTAACGGCTCACCAAGGCGACGATCGGTAGGTGGTCTGAGAGGACGATCACCCAGACTGGGACTGAGACACGGCCCAGACTCCTACGGGAGGCAGCAGTCGGGAATTTTGCGCAATGGACGAAAGTCTGACGCAGCAACGCCGCGTGAGGGATGAAGGCCTTCGGGTTGTAAACCTCTTTTCTCAGGGACGATAATGACGGTACCTGAGGAATAAGCCACGGCTAACTACGTGCCAGCAGCCGCGGTAATACGTAGGTGGCGAGCGTTGTCCGGATTTACTGGGCGTAAAGAGCGCGCAGGCGGCTGGTCAAGTCCGATGTGAAAGCTCCCGGCTTAACTGGGAAACAGCATCGGAAACTGATCGGCTGGAAGGTGGGAGAGGGTAGCGGAATTCCCGGTGTAGTGGTGAAATGCGTAGATATCGGGAGGAACACCAGTGGCGAAGGCGACTACCTGGCCTGTTCTTGACGCTGAGGCGCGAAAGCTAGGGGAGCAAACGGGATTAGATACCCCGGTAGTCCTAGCCGTAAACGATGGACACTAGGTGTTGGTGGTATCAACCCCGCCAGTGCCGAAGCTAACGCATTAAGTGTCCCGCCTGGGGAGTACGGCCGCAAGGCTAAAACTCAAAGGAATTGACGGGGGCCCGCACAAGCAGCGGAGCGTGGGGTTTAATTCGACGCAACGCGAAGAACCTTACCAGGACTTGACATGACCAGGACAGCGGCGGAAACGTCGTCTCCCCGCAAGGGGCCTGGCCACAGGTGTTGCATGGCTGTCGTCAGCTCGTGTCGTGAGATGTTGGGTTAAGTCCCGCAACGAGCGCAACCCCTATCGTGTGTTGTATCACTCACACGAGACTGCCGAGAGAAACTCGGAGGAAGGTGGGGACGACGTCAAGTCAGCATGGCCCTTACGTCCTGGGCTACACCCACGCTACAATGGCCGGTACAACGGGCTGCGAAACCGCGAGGTGGAGCGAATCCCTTAAAGCCGGTCTCAGTTCGGATTGTAGGCTGCAACTCGCCTGCATGAAGCCGGAGTTGCTAGTAACCGCCGGTCAGCATACGGCGGTGAATATGTTCCCGGGCCTTGTACACACCGCCCGTCACGTCATGAAAGCTGGCAACACCCGAAGCCGGTGCGCCAACCGCAAGGAGGCAGCCGTCGAAGGTGGGGTTGGTGATTGGGACGAAGTCGTAACAAGGTAGCCGTACCGGAAGGTGCGGCTGGATCACCTCCTTTCTAGGGAGAACCGAGTCCAGACCCAGCGGTGGGTCGGGGCGTTATAGGCTCCTACGGTTGATCGCACGGTCATTCGCTTTCCCAGTCAGGTGGGAAGCGCCGGTGCCCGCAAGGGCTTCGGAGGCCGAGGCGACCTGGCAATATCACCGAAAACCAATCGCGCATTCGTGTTTCGCACGTTTCCTGCCACTCTTCTCGGGTCAAGGGTGCCGTTACCCGCAGCCTCAACAGGTCGCCCGCGACCTGTCGGCGACGGCGCGGAGGGCGTTTAGCTCAGCTGGTTAGAGCACTGCCCTGATAAGGCAGAGGTCTCTGGTTCGAGTCCAGAAACGCCCACCATTCTCCCGTCAGGGAGCGCGGGGACGTAGCTCAGTTGGCAGAGCATCTCCTTTGCAAGGAGAGGGTCAGGAGTTCGAGTCTCCTCGTCTCCACCATCTTCGTCCACCACGCAGCACCCACGCTGGATCCTCATCGATCCTCTGCTCCGTGTTCTCCGCCCCCGGGAGACCACCGACCAGCGGATCGCTGGCGAGGTTCGACCGTCGTCGAAGCTCGGAGGTCCCCAGGGACCGCACCTTACCAACTGGATATGTGAATCGGTAGAAATGAAGTCAATTGATCTTCGATTTCGCCGTGTTGTCAAAGAAACTATCCCGATACCCAACCCGTCGATGACCACCGGGTCAGCGGCTGGAAGGGGTCAAGCTACACAGGGCACGAGGTGGATGCCTTGGCGCCAAGAGCCGATGAAGGACGCGGCAGGCTGCGAAAAGCTCCGGGGAGTCGCGAGCAGACGTTATATCCGGAGATATCCGAATGGGGAAACCCGGCTGGAGAAATCCAGTCACTCCTGGTTGAATAAAATAGGCCAGGTGGAGGTAAGCCAGCGAACTGAAACATCTCAGTAGCTGGAGGAAAAGAGATCATTCCCTTAGTAGTGGCGAGCGAAACGGGAAGAGCCCAAACTCACTCAGCGAGATAGGTTGCCGCCGTTTCTGAGTGGGAGTTGTAGGAGTCGAACATCGGGACCCGGCAAGGTCCCGGCGGAGTTACCAAGTCGATCGCTAGTCGAACGGTCCAGGAAAGGCCGGCCATAGAGGGTGACAGCCCCGTAAACGAAAAGATGTGCTCTCGTTAGAAACACCCGAGTACCACAGGACACGAGAAATCCGGTGGGAATCAGGGAGGACCATCTTCCAAGGCTAAATACTACTCATCGACCGATAGTGAAC
>JAQBHC010000041.1:0-8558 GCA_032128175.1 Chloroflexota bacterium
TGACGACCGGGGCGATCGGGCCGGTCACGAGCATCCGCAGCGTATTTCCCTCTGCCGCGACGTTCGATACCCCCTCCATGGCCTCGAACTCCGCGGTCGGCACCACGCCGGGGAAGCGCAGTTCGACCTCGTGGGCGGCGAGATCGCGAAGGCCGGCCACGCTGTCCACCCGCACGAGACGGCCGTCGCGGATGATCGCGGCGCGTTCGCAGACGCGCTCAATCTCACCGATGATGTGGGACGACAGGAAGATCGTTCGACCCTCCGCCTTGGCCTCGAACATCATCTTGTTGAAGGTCTGCTGAACGAGGGGGTCGAGACCGGACGTCGGCTCGTCCAGGATCAGCAGGTCGGGTCGATGCTGCAGCGCAACGATGAGGCCGACCTTCTGCTTGTTGCCCTTGGAGTACTCGCGAAACCGTCGTGACAGGTCGAGATCGAGTTTCTCGGCGAGTTCGCGCTGGTACGTCCGGTCGACGCCACCGCGGAGGTTGGCGAAGTACTCGATCGTCTCCGCCCCGGTCAGGCGGTCGTACAGGTTGAACTCACCCGGCAGGTACCCAGTCCGGCGGCGGATCGCGACTGGGTCGGCGACAGAATCGATGCCAAAGACGCGGGCCGATCCGGAGGTCGGACGGATGAGATCGAGCAGGACCCGGATCATGGTGGTCTTGCCGGCGCCGTTCGGGCCGAGGAATCCGAAGATCTCACCTTCGTGGACCGCCAGGTCGACGTCCACGATGCCGCGATGGGGGCCATAGAACTTCGTCAGGCCGGCCGTTTCGATGGCGTTCGTCATGCGCTGCTCGCTCCTCAGTCCGTCACACCCCGATGGGATGCCAGACGGTCTTCATCTCCAGGTACGCCGCGATCCATTCAGGACGCTCGGCGGCTCGATCATCCAGCCAGTCGAACCTGGCATCGGTCGTCCCGGCGGGACGCCGGACGACTCGCTTGACGTTGTCGGTGGCGGCCAGCTCGACGTCGCGGCGGGCGGCTTCTTCGACGCCCCAGACGTCGATGGCATCCACATCTACGTGGCCGGCCAGCACGGGCACCAGCTCCTTCTTGAGGCCGGTGATCACGTTCACGACCCCGCCGGGGACGTCGGACGTGGCCAGGACCTCAGTCAGGGAGATCGCTGGGAGTGGGCGCGTCTCGGACGTCAGCACCACCACCGCATTGCCGGCAACCAGCGGCGGCGCCAGGCGCGAAACGAGCCCGAGCAACGAGGATGTCTCCGGGGCCACGATCCCGACGACGCCCGTGGGCTCCGGGATCGTGAAGTTGAAGTAGTCGCCGGCCACTGGATTCGACGAGCCAAGCACCTGGGCGATCTTGTCCGCCCAGCCGGCGTACCAGACCCAGCGGTCGATCGCCCGATCAACCACGGTCCGGGCGCGGTCCACGCGAAGCCCCTCGGCCTGGACGACCTCGGCCACGAACTGGTCTCGGCGACCCTCCATCAGTTCGGCAACCCGATACAGGATCTGGCCGCGATTCATGGCCGCCCGCTCCGCCCAGCCGGGAAACGCCTTTCGGGCGGCCCGGACCGCATCGCGGAGGTCCTTCCGGGACCCTCGACACGCGTTGGCAACGGGTGTTCCGTCAGCGGCGCTCACGAGGTACGAGCGGCCGCTCTCCGTCCGCGGAAATGCTCCGTCGATGTACAGCTTGTACGTCTTTCGAACGTCGATCCGCGCCGTCGCCATCAGCGATCCTCCAGGCGGACGTACGCGTGCAGCCCGTGCATGCCGCCCTCGCGACCGAAGCCGGACTCCTTGTAGCCGCCGAACGGCGAGGTCGGATCAAACCGGTTGAAGGTATTGGCCCACACGACGCCGGCGCGCATCCGTCGGACCATGGACAGGATCCGGCTGCCCTTCTCCGTCCAGATCCCGGCCGACAGGCCGAAGGGCGTGTTGTTCGCCTTCTCGACGGCTTCCTCAGGCGTGCGGAAGGTCAGCACCGAGAGGACCGGGCCGAAGATCTCTTCCTTGGCAATCCGATGGCTCTGGGCGACGTTGGTGAACAGCGTGGGTCGGAAGAAGAAGCCCCGATCCGGCAGCTCGCAGTTGGGCTGGTACAGCTCGGCGCCCTCCGCGACCCCGGCCGCAACGAGTTCCGTAATCTTCTCGAGCTGCTGGCGGGAGTTGATCGCGCCGACATCCGTGTTCTTGTCGAGCGGATCGCCCACGCGGATCGTGGACAGCCGGTCCTTGAGCTTCTCGATAAGCGGCCCGGCGATCGATTCCTGGGCCAGCAAGCGGGACCCAGCGCAGCACACCTCGCCCTGGTTGAAGTAGATCCCGTTGACGATGCCCTCGACCGCCTGATCCAGCGCGGCATCCTCGAAGACGATGTTGGCGGCCTTGCCGCCGAGCTCGAGGGTGAGGGCCTTGTCCGTTCCGGCGACCGCTCGATGGATGAGCTTGCCGACGCCGGTCGAGCCGGTGAACGCGACCTTGTCCACGCCGGGACTCGAGACCAGGTGCATCCCGATCTCCGCGGGTCCGGGCACGATGTTCACGACGCCGGGCGGCAGATCCGCCTGACGGCACACATCGGCGAAGAGCAGGGCACTGAGGGGCGTCGTGGAGGCCGGCTTGAGCACGACCGTGTTGCCCGCGGCGAGGGCGGGCGCAATCTTCCACGACAGCATCAGCAGCGGGAAGTTCCACGGGATCACCTGCGCGGCGACACCAAGTGGTTTCGCGACGCGCCCTGGAAACGCGTAGTCGAGCTTGTCCGCCCATCCCGCGTAATACCAGAAATGGGCGGCCGCCAGCGGGACGTCCACGTCCCGGCTCTCCTTGATCGGCTTGCCGGAATCCATCGTCTCGAGTACCGCGAACTCGCGGCTCCGCTCCTGGAGGATCCGCGCGATGCGGAACAGGTACTTGGCGCGCTCACGGCCCGGCAGGTTGCCCCAGCTTCGCTTCTGGGCACGGCGGGCGGCGCGAATGGCCCGGTCCACGTCAACCGTCGTCGCGCGCGCAACGTCGGCGAGCTTCTCCTCGGTCGCGGGGTTGATCGTCGGAAAGACCGCGCCATCGGACGATTGGACGAACCGGCCGTTGATGAACAGTCCGTACCGTTCCTGCAGGGCGACGATGTCGCGTGATTCCGGGGCGGGAGCGTATTCCCACGGGATCGCCTGGCCGTCCCCGAGGCCCCAGCCGGCCGGGCCTCGATCGCCGGACCACGGGCGGAGTTTCGTCGAATCGCTCGTCACATGAGGCATCATACCCGGGATGTCTGCGCTCTCCGCCGATCCCGGCCGACGATGAGCGCCCTCGAAACGTATCTTCTGGCCGCGGCATCGCGACCGGCCTGCTGGGCGAACAGAACGCTGGAGTGTCTTCTTCCATGACTTCGTCGATTCCCCTCTGGCAACGCCGCTTCCGGGCGCCGATCATCGGGTTCCCGACGTGGTCGCGCCACGCTCCGGATCGGGCGGTCTACGTGTCGTCCGAGAGCGGGATCTACCAACTGCACTCGTGGGATATCGCGTCCGGCGTGCGCCGGCAGATCACTCACGAACCGGTCGGGCTCGTGTCGGGCCATGTCAGCGCCGATGGCGAATGGGTCCTCTGGCATCGCGACACGACGGGCTCGGAATCCGGCGAATGGGTGGCTGCGCCGTTCAGCGGCGGCGCGCCCGAGCCACTGGCCGATGGCCTTCCAGCCGGGTGGGATGAAGGGATGGCACCCGGCCTGGAGCGTTCCGTCGCGGTGATCAGCGACCATGCCGGGTTTGGCCTCTACGCCATCGAGAACTCCGGAGCGGCAAAGCGCATCGCGTTCAGCGGGGATTCACTGATCCTCGGCGGCGCCGACGCCATGATGGGCTCGACCGAGCTCGGCGGCTTGTCGGCGGACGAATCGCTGGCCGCCATCGAGCACGGAGAGCACGGCGACCTCATTCATCCCGCCCTGCGGATCCTCGACGCCCGAACCGGCGCGATCGTGGCCGACCTCCACGATGTCGGCCGTACCCTGACCGTAGCGGTCTGGTCGCCCGTCCCCGGTGATCAGCGACTGGCGATCGGCCATGAGCGCCGTGGTGAGCACGCCCCGGCTATCTGGGATCCAGTCAGCGGAGAGGTCCGCGAGTTGTCCCTGCCCTGGGATCATCACACCGAGGTCGCGGATTGGTGGCCCGATGCCACGGCCATACTGCTCGTCGAACTGGATGGCGGCCATCACCGCCTGCACCGATACGATCTGGAAACCGGAGCCATCACAACCTTGGAGACGAGGCTCGGTTCCATGACCGGGGCTCGCGTGCGGCCGGACGGCAACGTCTGGTACCGACTCCAGACTGGGGAGCACCCAGGAGTGCTTCTCCAGGTCGGGCGCACCGAACCGGTCTTCGACCCCGGACCGGCGCCGGCGGGCCGGGTATTCATCCCGTGGTCCTTTCCGAACCCGCACGGCCAGACGGTCACCGGTTGGCGAATTGAGCCGGAAGGGACGGCCCCGTTCCCCACACTCGTGCACGTCCACGGTGGACCGACGTCCGTCGATCTCGATCGCTGGGCACCGGATCTGCAGGCGTACGTTGATGCGGGTTTCCAGGTCGTGCTCGTGAACTACCGGGGGTCGATCGGCTTCGGGGCCGAGTGGCGGGACACCCTGATCGGCAACATCGGCTGGCCGGAGCTCGAGGACATCAACGCGGGCGTAGACGATCTCCTGGCTCGCGGGCTCGCGGATCCCGCGCGGCTGGCGATTGCAGGCTGGTCGTGGGGCGGCTACCTGACCCTGTTGATGCACGGCATGCATCCGGATCGGTTCATCGCTGGGGTTGCCGGGGTGCCGGTCGGTGACTATGCCCTCGGCTACGAGGACCTCTCCCCGCTCCTCCAGGCCTACGATCGCGCGCTCCTCGGCGGGGCGCCGGCGGAAGTGCCGGACCTCATGGCCGAGCGATCGCCCATCTCGTACGTGGACAACGTCGAGGCCCCGATCCTGTTCCTGGCCGGTGAGGCCGACAGCCGCTGCCCGATCCGACAGGTCATGGCCTACGTCGATCGGCTCAATGAGCGCGGCCACCCGCACGAGCTGTACCTGTTCCCGACGGGCCACGCGCCATTCCAGATCGACGAGCGCATCAAGCAGACCGGCATCGTCCTCGACTTTCTGGCTCGCAACGTCCCCGGGATCGGGGTTCCGAACTAGGGCTGGAGGGTCGACCCCAGTGGGATCCCATCGACGAGATAGGTCCCGGTCGGGCCGGAGACGACGATGTCGAATGTCCGGCCGCCGTCGTACGGAACGAGGTCCGCGCTCACGACGACCGAGCCGGCCACGAGGTCTCCGAGGCGGATCGCGCCGATCGGGCGACCGTCGCCGAGCGGGTGCCCAGGCGAGGCTGTGACAGACCTGCCGTCGGCGAGCACGAGATGGACGACGCGATGATTCAGCGGCGCCCGCGCTGAGCCCACGGCGAGGACGATCCCATCGATCCGATGTCCGGAGGTATCAAGCGTCCAGATCGGGTCGCCGATCTGCAGCGCTTCGACCGCCTCCCGGCCACTCGGCGTGTCGATCCGCACGCCCCGCGCGAGGCAGATCGGGCAGATCGGTTCCATGGCGGCCGTCTGCTGCTCGATGCTGATGACGCCCGAGGCCGAAATCGTGCCAGTGCTTCGCGTGCCTTCGGCAGCCCCGGGCTTTGGCTGTGCCAGGTAGTCGAAGCGGTACCCATCGCCACTGGCGTCGAGCGCGATCGCCCGAAGCACCTTCCACGTGCGGTAGACGGCGAGCATCTGCGGATCGGTGAGTTGCCCGGCTGGGTCCACCTGATTGGCGGCGGCGATCGACTTGAATGCAGCCGCGTCCGCCGTCACCTCGGGCCAGCGTTCCTTCGCGCTGGCGATCTCATCCTCGCGCTGGATCGGATAGAAGTCCGGATCGCAGTACCAGAGCGGGCCGTAGCTCGTGACCAGCGCCAGCTTGAGTTCGGTGACCGTCTGCAGGGCGCCCGGCGTCGGCGCCGGGGAGGGACTCAGGGCTGGAGTCGGGGCTGGAGCGCTGCCGCCCGTCCCACCGCCGCACGCAACCGCCGTCAGGACGAGGACCGCGGCGAGCGCAGAGAGCGCGGAGAGCGCGGCGATCCGCCGAGGGCTTGGGTTCATGACCGGCAGACGCACACCCTGCACCTCAGGTTCCGGGTCGGCAGCCCCCGGGTGGCGCGCGTCGTCCCGGCGCGCCTTGTCCCACGTGTAGGGCGCCTCGCCCCGCGCGCGGTGCACCTCGTGCCTCTGTCGCTATTCCAAGAAGGATTAGAACGCGCCAAGGGACCATCGCGGAGTCGGTCAGCTGGCCCTCCGGTGGCGGCGTGCTGCAGCAAGGTCTCGCGGACCTGCTACCTATGCGTAGAAGTCATAGAACGAACCCAGGAAGCGCCACGTCGCGTGCCGCGTTCACGGAATGCCGGCCGGTAATCCTTCTTGGAATACGCGCAGGCGTGCTTGGAATACGCGCTGGCGTGCTTGGAATACGCGCTGGCGTGCTTGGAATACGCGCTGGCGTGCTTGGAGTACGCGCTGGCGTGTCGAGCTCCGGGGCATTCACGCCCTCTTACGCTGGTGCGCCGAGCTCCGGCGCTCCGGCGCTCAGGCCCTGTGGTTCCGAGTCGGCGACCCCCAAAATGGCGGCCCTCAGTCCACGGAGAAGTGGTCTGGGCCCTGATAGCGGCCGGTCCGCTCCTTCTCGATCTGCATGAGGACGTCGTTGAGCAGCGATGAAGCCCCGAAACGGAACCGATCCGGCGTCATCCAGCGCGGGCCGAGCGTCTCGTACAGGACCACGAGGTACTGCACGGCTTCCTTCGCCGTCCGGATCCCGCCGGCGGACTTCATCCCGACCGCTCGGCCGGTCGCCTTCTCGAAGTCACGGATCGCCTCGAGCATTACCAGCGTGACCGGCAACGTGGAGGCCGGCGTGACCTTTCCAGTCGAGGTCTTGATGAAATCCGCGCCGGCGGCCATGGCCAGGATCGAGGCTCGGCGAACGTTGTCGTAGGTCTCGAGCTCCCCGGTCTCGAGGATGACCTTCAGGTGCGCCTCGCCACAGGCTTCCTTGACCTCGACGATCTCATCGAAGACCCGGCCGTACTCGCCGCTCAGGAAGGCGCCTCGGTCGATGACCATGTCGATCTCGTCGGCCCCGGCGGCGACGGCGGCCCGGACCTCGGCGAGCTTGATGTCCAGGAACGTCTGGCCGGACGGGAACGCCGTCGCGACGCTGGCAACTTTGACGCTTGAGCCCCTGAGCGCCTCCTTCGCCTCCGCGATCAGCGCGGGGTAGACACAGATGGCAGCCACAGACGGAATCGATGGGTCGCCCGGTTGGGGGTGCATCGCCTTCTGGCACAGCGCATGGATCTTGCCCGGTGTGTCCTTGCCCTCCAGCGTCGTCAGATCCATCATCCGGATCGCGAGATCGAGGGCCCACAGCTTCGAGGCCTTCTTGATCGAGCGCTTCTTCAGCGACTCGACGCGCAACTCCACACCGACCTGGTCCACGGCAGTCAGGCGACCGAGCACAGATCCGAGCGGCCCCGGCCGCCCACCAGCCCACGCGCGCACTAGCTCACTCGCGCGTTCACGCGTGAGGGTGTCGGTCCGAGTGGGGCTCGTCATTGGACGGTGAGGATACCGCCGATCCGGGAGCCGGGCGACCGGGCTACCATCGCCCGGCGATGACCGACCAGCTCTCGCTCCAACTCGACCCAACGCTGCCGCGACCTCCGGCGACACTCCGGCCGATGCTGGCCCGAACGATCCTCGAACCGTTCGACTCGACGGACCACCTGTTCGAGCCGTCATGGGGCGGGGCGCGCACGCTGGCGATCATTGGCCCCGCGCTGGAGCCCGGCCGCGGCGACGTCGTATTCGTGGCCGCTGACGGGACACCGCTCGCACTCGTGCCGCCGGAGCTCACCGGCCTCGGCGTCCGGATCGACGCGCGGTCGGCCGTTCTCGACGGCGAGCTCGTGGTCGTCGACGGCGCCGGCAGGGCCGATCCGGGCGAACTCGCCCGGCGGCTATCGGGAGAACCTGGACGACCGGTCGCCTTCCTCGTCTTCGATCTCTTGCATCTCGATGGGCGATCGCTGCTCAACGTGCCCCTCGAACGACGGCGCGATCAGCTGCGTCGGTCGCTCCGTCCAGGGGACGAAGTGCTCACCATTCCGGCCATCCCTGAGGAGGGCCGTGCACTCTTCGATGCGGTCGCAGCGCAGGGGCTCGCCGGCGTCCTTGCTCGACACCGATCCAGCCCGTACCTGCCCGGTGTTCGGAGCCGACTGTGGCGATTCACGCCGACGGGGCTGGCCGCCCCACTGGACGGGGTGCCGGACGGGGCAGCGTCCGCGGGATCGGACGGACGAGACGCACTGACGGATGCGAAGCCAGGTCCGGGCAGTGCGCCGGTACTCGCCCTGATCCGGCGTCTCCCGCTCGGATTCGAGGATCCGTACGACCCGACAATCGACCCGGGGACGGAGGACGAACCAGCCTGACGTCAGGCGTTGGGCGAAATCACGG
>JAQBHC010000042.1:0-12285 GCA_032128175.1 Chloroflexota bacterium
GGGCTGAACATCACTTTGCGAATCAGCGAACCCAACTCGACCGACAAGATTTCCACGCCGCCGGCAACATCGAATACTTTGAGCGTCGTGGTGAAGTTGGCAGTGGCCACGCGCCGGCCGTCCGGACTGAAGGCCAGCCCGATGCGGCTGCCGTCGTCACTTTGGGCGATCCCGGCATGCCCTCTCCTGGGGGCTTCGGGTTTCTCCCAAACTTTTTCGTGGGTCTTAAAGTCCCAGAGCACCAGGATGCCATCGACGTCTCCCGCGGCCAGCCATCGGTCCTGCGGTGACAAGGCCAGGTTCATCAGTTCCTTATCGTGGGGAAACTCCGCGACGCGCCGCAGGGAGGAGACTTCGCGCACGATGGCGGTTCCTCCGTCGGGCGTACCGTTGCGACCGATGCCGACGATATGCGCGCCGCCGGCCTTCGGATAGAGCAGCCGAAGCGCCGCTTCGGCCATCGGCGTTCGATTCTCGACCGCGGTCAGGAGCCGGGCGAGAGCACCACGATCTCCGCTGGTCGCCGCGTCCGTCAGGTCGCGCGCACGTGCCGCCGGATCGGTCGCCTGCACGCCGGGCGTGCTCACCTAGTCGCGAGCGCGAACGTTCGCGCGCAGGAACTCGGCAACTTCAACGATCGTGGTTCCAGGGCCGAAGATCCCCGACACTCCGATCTTGCGGAGCTCGGCCGCGTCATCGTCCGGGATGATCCCGCCGAGGACCACCATCACGTCATTCAGCCCGGATTCCTGCAGGATCTTCGTGATCCGCGGGACGAGCGTCATATGGGCACCCGACAGGATCGACAGGCCGACCACGTCGACGTCCTCCTGCAGCGCCGCCGTCGCGACCATCTCGGGCGTCTGGCGCAGTCCCGTGTAGACGACCTCGAATCCCTCGTCCCGGAGTCCGCGGGCAAGCACCTTGGCCCCGCGATCGTGGCCGTCGAGGCCGGGCTTGGCGATGAGCACCTTGATCGGTCGGTCGGTCATAGGTTGGACTGTACCGCACGATCCACGCGCCGCGTGACAACCTCACGCGCCCAATCCAGAGGTCGGGTCCTGGGTCGGGTCCAGGGTGGTCGGGTCCTGGGTCGGGTCCAGGGTGGTCGGGTCCTGGGTCGGGTCCAGGGTGGTCGGGTCCTGGGTGGTCCATCAATCGACCATCCGACGAAGGAGCGGGCGTTCCCGCCCGGCGCGCGCCCGTTCGGCCGTTGATTGGTCCATCCATCGACCAGGCGGCGGCTGGAGTGCGGAATCGGGCCCCGTGCCGCAGCCAGGTTCGTCGGATGGTCGATCCGTCGACCACAAGAGCCGGCTCGCGCCGCGCTCGGGTGAGGGCCGCGCTCGGGTGAGGGCGGCGCTCGGGGGGCCCTCAGAGGATCACTAGTGCATCTCCACCCGGGTCACGGTCCGCCGCAAGGGCGAAGAGGCAGGCTCGCGTCCCGATCGGGAACCGTCGCCGCAGCTCGGGTACGCCTTCGATGATCGCCCGGTTGTGCCGCGTGTCCGCCACGAGCAGGATGACCCGCGCGATGCCGAGATCCCGCTGCTTGGCGGCGATCCCACGCTCAAGAGCCTGGATGTCGTCGAGATGCGTCTCGGCCTCGACCATGACTTCGAGGGCCTCGAGGCCGATCACGGCGTCGGCGCTCCGACGGTCGCCTTCGATCGGCATGGGAACCTCGGACCGCCATCGAACCACGGGTCCGAGTCTCGACCGGAAGCGCGCGAGCAACGCCAGGTGCCCCTTGTCGCGAACTGGGCCACCGTCAGGATGGAGCGACACGCTCAGCTCCTGACCCAGGACGGCGGCGATGCGCGCGGTCATATCGATCGTGAGGGCGGCCCGATCTCCGCGCTCCGCACGGGCAACCAGATCGTGACCGACGCCGAGGCGCATGGCAACCTCGCGGAGGCTGAGCCCGCTTGCCCGTCGAGCGTTCGCCAATCCCTCGGCGGTCCGGTTTCGGAGCATTCGACCGCGGCGCGTGCCCCGGTCGGCGGCGCTCTCTCGGATCGGCACGATCGGATCATGGCCAGGGCCGATCACTGGCCGATCACTCGCCGCTTATCTCGTGAAGCCGGTCCCAAGATGCGGATTGTCGAAGGATCCCGCTGCGCGAGCGCCGATGTCAGGCATCCGGCGGACGGCGGACGGCGGTTGAAGGATCCCGCTGCGCGAGCGCCGATGTCAGGCATCCGGCGGACGGCGGTCGAGGTGGCTCAGGAACTCGGCGAACGACGATCGAGGTGGCTGAAGAACTCGGCGCGGGTGCGGTCCCGCGACCGGAATAGCCCGAGCACGGCAGAAGTCGTCATCACGGTTCCGGGCTTGCGAATGCCCCGCATCACCGCGCACAGGTGATTTGCCTCGACGACCACGCCCACGCCCTGTGGGTCCAGCCGCTCGTTCAGGAAATTCGCGATCTGCTGGGTCATCCGCTCCTGGATCTGCAGGCGGCGCGCGTACATCTCGACGATCCGCGGGATCTTCGACAGCCCGATGACGCGCCCCTTCGGGATGTAGGCCACCGACGCGGTACCGAAGAACGGGAGCAGGTGATGCTCGCAGAGCGAATAGAAGGGGATGTCCTTGACAACGACCATCTCCGAGTAGTCGACGTCGAAGATCGCGCCGTTGACGAGGCGATCGGGATCCACGTGGTAGCCGGCGGTCAGTTCCGAGTACATCCGGTGGACGCGGTCGGGCGTCCCGATGAGGCCGTCGCGGGTCGGGTCCTCACCGATCTCGGTCAGGATGTCTCGAACCGCCTCCTCCACGCGACCATCAGCCTGGCCGTTCCCAGGACGCGCCCCGGCTCCTTCGATTGGCGCGGCATGTGCGGCCTCGGTCGACTCCCCGATCTCGGTTTCGATTTCGGCCACCAGGTTCCGGATGTGCTCGGGCAATCGGTCAGTCATGCGGGAATTCTCGCACTAGCGGGCTCGAAGCCGGTCGCCCCGAGTGGGTCATGGGGTCGGCCCTCGGCTCCGCGAAGCCAGGCGCGCACGTTCTCGCCAAGCGACGGGCGGTGGTACCCGCCTTCCTGAAGAATGACCAGGTTGCGCCCGAGCGCCGCCGCCCGGCGGCCCACCTCGTGGTACACCGGCGTCGTGAGCGCGAACGTTCCGATCGGATCGAGACCATACGTGTCGAGGCCGAGTGACACCACGACGATGTTCCCGCGCGTACTGGCGATCGCGTCCATCGCCTTGTCGATCGCGTCCAGATAGGCCGCGTCACCGGTGCCAGCCGGGAGGGGCTGATTGAAGTTGGCCCCCTCGCCGGGTCCTTCGCCGCGCTCGTCCGCGTAGCCCAGATAGAACGGATAGAGATGAGCAGGGTCGGCGTGGATCGAGGTGTACAGGATGTCGCTCCGCCGCCAGAAGATCTGCTGGGTGCCGTTGCCGTGGTGAATGTCGACGTCCAGGATCGCCACCGGTTCGCCGGTACGTCGAGCGAGGGACTCGGCGGCGATGGCCGCGTTGTTGAAGAAGCAGTAGCCACCAGCCAGGGCCCGCGCGGCATGGTGACCGGGCGGCCGGCACAGTCCGTAGACGACCCGCTCGCCGCCGTCGATCACGAGGTCGGATGCGGTCAGGGCCACGTCCACAGCGCCGCGGGCGGCGCTCCAGGTGCCCTCGACCAGCGGGTTGCTGCTGTCGAGGCCGTACCAGCCCGTCCGTCCACCGATCGCAGTTGGCACCTGCAGGCGCCGCATCGCCGCGTCGCTCATCCCTTCGAACATGGCCCGGACCGGGTACGTGTCGGCCACCAGAAACGATTGGTCGATGCCCTGCCGACGGAGATCGGACCAGGCCGTCTCGACGAAGCCGACCAATCCCTCGTCGTGGACGGCCAGGATGGGTTCCAGCCCGTGCTCGCTGGGCGAAACCAGTTCAAACCCGCCGTCGGCCCCGAGCGCCGCGCGGATCCGCTCCGCCCGCTCAGGCACCTCGTTGGCCGGCACCGCCTGGCCGAGATAGGTCTCGTGCGTGACGTCATGGGTGAGGTGGCCGGGGGTGTACACGACCTTCATGGGCGGCATGCTACCCGCTCCTCGTCGCCATGGCCGCGACCGCTACGATGCACACGATGGCCAAACGACAGCGCGGAAGCCGCCGCTCCCTCGGCCCGACGCCGGACGGTTTCGCGGCGCTCGTCGATCGCGCCGTGGCGACGATCCCGTCCCCGTTCCTCGAGGCGCTGACCGAGGTCGCGATCGTCATCGACGACTGGCCGTCCGATGAGCAGCTGCTGGACAACGGACTGTCGCTGGATGACGACCTGTACGGACTCTACGAGGGTGTGCCCAAGACCGAGTTTCAGTCGGACTGGCTGATGGTTCCGAATAGGATCACCTTGTTCCGAATGCCGCTCCAGGAAGATTTCCCGGACGCGGATGACCTCGCCGCGGAGGTTCGGATCACTGTCGTCCACGAGCTGGCCCATCACCTGGGCATCGACGACGATCGGCTCGACGAGCTCGGAATCGGCTAGTCGCGGGCTGGAACCAGAACCCGGAGCGAGGGGTCGCGTGGCGTCAGGCGAGTGGCCCGGCCGCCGCCAGCAGGTCGCTCAACCTCGATACATCCACGTTGCCCCCGGACAGGACGACGGCAACCGTCTCGCCGGGCCGGATGGGCACGCGTCCTGAGAGCGTCGCGGCGAGCGCGGCGGCGCCGGCGGGTTCGAGCACCTGCTTCATTCGCTCCAGCGCGAACCGAAGTCCACCCAGGATGGTCGCGTCATCGATCAGGATGATGTCGTCAACGAGCGCGCCGATCATGGCCAGCGGCAGGACGCCCGCGAACGGTGCGTTGAGTCCGTCGGCAACACTGACCGGCTTGATCGGCACGGGAGCGCCGGCCGCCAGGCCCAGCTGGATGGCATTGCTGCCGGCCGGCTCCACGCCGTAGACGCGCGCCGCCGGCCGAAGGGCCTTGATCGCCGCGGCGATCCCGGAGATCAGAGCCCCGCCGCCGACGCCGACCACCACGACATCAACGTCCGGCAGGTCCTCGACGATCTCCAAACCGGCCGTCCCGTGGCCCGCGATCACGTCCGGATCGTCGAACGGATGGCAGAACACCAACGCTTCCTCGTCCCGTATTCGATACATCGCCGCGAAGCTGGCGCCAACGTCGTCGCCCTCGAGCACAACTCGTGCCCCATATCCCGCAGCGGCCTCGGCCTTCAAGCGATTCGCGGCGATCGGCATGACCACGGTGACCGGAACCTCGAGCGCGCGGCCCGCGAACGCATAGCCCTGGGCGGCGTTGCCCGCTGAGGCGGTGATGATGCCGCGGCGTCGCTCGTCGGGGGAGAGACGGGCGACCCGAGCGGTCATCCCGCGCGGCTTGAAGGAGCCGGTCTTCTGCAGATGCTCGGCCTTGAGGTACAGCCGGTCACCCGCGATCCGGACGCCCATTACCTCCGCGACCTGGCGGGCTGCGGCGCTCGAGCTGAGCAGCGGCGTGCGGTGGAGGCGCCCCGCGATGACGACTTGCGCCGCCTGGATGTCAGCCAGTGTCACGAAACCCGGTGATGTCATCGCGGGAGCATACAAGGCACAGCAGGCTGTAACCTTCCTCACTTGCGTGATTGCGCAAGCGCTGTAATACTGTGCCTTGACATGGCAGTTGAACACGCACTTTCGAGCGATGACGACTTCCAGAGGAGCGCCGTCATCGGACGCGCCCTGGCAGATCCGAAACGGCTGTGCGTGCTCGAATCCCTTGCCAACGGTGAGGTCTCGGTCAGCGATCTCTCATCGCGGGTCGGATGCCAGGTCCCGAACATGAGCCAGCATCTGGCCGTCCTTCGGTCGGCCGGACTCGTGACATCGCGACGCGAGGGCAGCACCGTCTACTACCGCCTCTCGGACCCTCGAGTCCTCGAGGCCTATCGCCTCATTCAGACAATCGCCCGCTGAGCGGGAAGTGTCCACCCGCTGCGCGGGAGAAAGGAGCATCCGATGGCCGTAACACATGCCACGGACGCCACGTTCGAGGAATTGGTCCTCAAGTCGGAGAAGCCGGTCATCGTCGACTTCTGGGCCGCCTGGTGCGGCCCGTGTCGGATGGTCGCTCCTGAGCTCGAGAAACTCGCCGTGAAGTACGAGGGTTCCGTCGAAGTCGTCAAGGTCGACGTCGATGCCAATCCACAGACCCAGCGGGCGTTCAACATCATGAGCCTGCCGACGGTTGCGTTCTTCTCGCCCGGCAAGCAGCCCATGGGCGTCGTCGGCTTCAGACCGGCGGAGCAGCTCGAAGCCCAGTTCGGTCTCGACGCCTACGCCCCGGCCAAGGTCCAGAAGGCCTGACAGCCGGCGGCTCACGCCGCCTCACATCCGCGCTCCTCCTATGGCGACGACCTCGGCTCCGCCGGGGTCGTCGTCGTTCAGGGAGTCGTCAGCGTGCCCGCCGATGCGCGGCCGCGAACCAGGCCACGAGGCGATCGAGCGCATGCCCGTCCAGCTCGGCCGGGCTGAAGGTGATCCAGTCGGGGCCGAGTGTTGATCCGGCTACGTCGGGCGTCCGCAGCGCCGCCGCCCCGATTTCCGCCCCGAGTCGAAACGAAACGCCAGCACTATCGGTCACGGCGAACTCGCGTCCGCCGCTGGCCCAGGCCGTCCCCGCGTCGCGAACCTCCCCGATTGGGGCCGGATCGAGCTTCTCGGCTTCCGCCTGCAGCCGCGTCTCAATCTGCGCCGCCGCGACCTTCGACGGTGCCGACCGCGGCGTCATCCGACCGCGTCCAGGAGTGCTGTGAGGTCGCCGACATGATCGGCGTAGTGATCGATCGTTTCATCGATGAAGGTCTGCATGTTGGAAGGGTTCTTGACCCAGCGCGATTCAGGGACCACGGTCAAGTGCCCTCGCAATTGACCGGCAACCGTCGCGAAGCGCTGGCGGACTTCGTCCAGGCTCAGCGCTCGCCATTCCGCCTGGATGGCGGTATTCATGCCGTCTCCGTCCTGCTCCCAGAGGGTTTCCATCCGGGCGGCCGCAGCGCTGGTCTCGCCGGCCGCGAGGTCCTGCGCGATCGCGAGCGCCCAGCCCTGCCAGGCCACGAGGTGGGCAATCAGGTCGCGCGCCGACCAGCCGTGGGCACCCTCGATGGGCGTGTCCATCCGTTCGTCCGGAACGCCGGCGAGGGCCTCGAACGGCCGCCAGGCGTCGCGCTCCTCTTCCAGGAACTCAAGGGCATTCAGGTACACGGAGGCCTCCAAGCATTTCCGAGCGGGTGCGGCGCCTCAGACCGCGACCGGCTCGCGGTATTCGCCGAAGACGGATCGCAGGACGTCGCATTGCTCGCCCAGCGTGGCATATGCCTCGGCACAGCGGATGAAGTGGGGCATGAGGTTGGTGTCGCTCGATTCTGGTCGGGCGGCCGCATCACGGAGTCCGCGAAGTGCGGCCTCCACCGCAGCCGCGTCGCGCTCGCGGCGGGTCCGCCCCAGACGCTCCAGGTGACGCTCGAGGGAGCCAGTGGGGACGGCGAGGACTGGCACGGTCGTCACTTCGGCTGCATCGACATATGCGTTGACCCCGACGATGCGGCGCTCGCCCGCGTCAAACTCGCGCTGGAACCGATAGGCCGCGTCGGCGATCTCGCGCTGCGGGTACCCCTCGCGAATGGCTGCCACCATCCCGCCCCTACGATCGATCTCGTCCAGGTAGCGCCAGACCTCCCGCTCGACCTCATTAGTCAGGGACTCCACGAACCAGGAGCCGCCGAGCGGATCGACCACGGACGCGACGCCGCTCTCCTCCGCGATCACGTGCTGCTGGCGGAGAGCCAGGAGCGCGGCCGCGGCGGTGGGCACCGCGAGGGCCTCGTCGTAGGCATCGGTATGCAGCGACTGGGTCCCGCCGAGGACCGCGGCAAGTGCCTGGATCGCGACGCGGGTCAGGTTGTTGAGAGGCTGCTGCGGCGTCAGCGAGACACCCGCCGTCTGGGTGTGGAAGCGCATCCAGGTCGAGCGTTCGTTCTCGGCGTGATAGCGCTCGGTCATCAGCTTCCACCAGATCCGGCGAGAGGCCCGGAACTTGGCGATCTCTTCGAAGAAGTCGCTATGGGAGTTGAAGAAGAAGCTGAGACGAGGGGCGAAATCGTCCACGCGGAGCCCGCGTGCCAGCGCTGCCTCGACATAGGCCATCCCGTCCGCGATCGTGAAGGCAAGCTCCTGGACGGCCGTGGAGCCGGCCTCCCGAATGTGATAGCCGGAGATCGAGACCGTGTTCCACTTCGGCATCTCGCGCGTCCCGAACTCGATCGTGTCGGTGACCAGCCGGAGCGATGGCTCGGGCGGGAAGAGAAACTCCTTCTGGGCGACGAACTCCTTGAGGATGTCGTTCTGGGTGGTGCCCTCGAGGGCCGCCCTGGGTACGCCGGCCTTCTCTGCCGCAACGATGTACATCGCCAGGATCGGGGCCGCCGGCGAGTTGATCGTCATTGAGGTCGAGATGCGATCGAGTGGCAGCCCCGACAGGAGCACCTCCATGTCGGCCAGGGAGCTGACGGCGACGCCGCAGGTCCCGAACTCCCCCTCGGCCTCGGCGTCATCGGTGTCGTACCCGTACAGGGTCGGCATGTCGTAGGCGATCGACAGACCGGTCTGGCCCGCCGCCAGCAGCTGCCGGAAACGTGAGTTGGTGTCTTCCGCGGCTCCGAACCCGGCAAACATCCGCATGGTCCACAGGCGCGATCGATACCCGGATGGGTGGATGCCGCGCGTGAACGGAGCTTCCCCCGGCAGGCCGATGTCGCGGGCGGGATCGGCCTCGTCCCAGCGGCCGGACGCAATTGGATCCCCGTGCTGATCGACCGCCGTCGGGCCGCCTGGACCGACCGGCTCGCCACCTGGTTCAGACTCGAGGGACCACGGCCCGTACAGCGGCTCCAGCGGGATGTCCCCCAGCGTCACGAACGGGTCGCGTCGCTCAGGCGAGCGGGCTCGAGCGGGATCCAGGCGCTCGACCCGCCAGGCGGCTCGACGGGTGGACCAGTGATCGGGCGGCACGCTCATCTCGGCGGCGACTCTAGCACGGGCTCACGGCGCGGCAGCGCCGGCGGCGGCGGTCGCCGCCACAACTTCGAGGACCAGTTGGTCGTGGGCAATTCGCGACGCGCTCGGGGCCACCGGCGTGGCCGTAAGCACTGCTCGGACCAGCGCGCCGTCCTGCCACACGACGATGGACTGGAGCGACAGGTCATTGAGGACGTCGAGCCGGAAGGTCCGCCCGGCGCCCTCGAAATCCGGCCGACTCGTCTCGATGTTTTCGGTCCGCTTCGCCGTCTGCGCCCCGATCTCGTAGAACTCGGCGATCCAGTCGGACGGCAGATCGCGGGACGCGAGCCGGAAGATCGCGCTGGTGACGGCGCGGCCGCCGCCCAGGTCCCAGGTCGCGCCGGCGAACTGCACACCCGCCGCTCCGTGCGAAATCAGGGATCCGAGGGCCCCTTCCGAACAGTGCCGCCCCGAATCCACCGTGGTCGGCGCCGCGCCCTGGAGTCCAGTTGGGAGGCGCGCCTCGAGATCCGGGTACGTCCCCGGCTGGCGCCCGTCTGTTCCGCAGGGGCCGACCGGGTCGAAGGTCGCGGCAGGGCCGGATCCGCATGCGCCGAGGAACAGCGCGAAAAGGACCGCGATCAGGATCGGCTTCCGCACGACCTGATCCGGCCGTCGCTTCGAGAGGGTCACCCCGCCAGCCTACCGTCAGTCCGCGCGGAGTGCCCAAGCCGACCCTGCACAACAGTACGGAGGTCCCGGGACTGGTGCGCGCGCGCCATCGACCTTCAGGCAGTGCCGGGACGGACCAGGGGCCCATTGTCGGTGGCGCACCGGGCGCCGTACGGTTCTGGCACGCCGAAACGCGACGGCATCAGGAGTCCTCGGGGCGTCGGCCACGGATACTCGATCGAACGCTCGAACCGATCAGCTCGGAGCGAGGGATCCCGATCGAGGTCACGAACCGAGTAACCAACGGAGATCTTCGGCCCCGAGCCTGCGTCGCGCGTAACGGCGCGAATCGTCCGCGCCGGCGGATCATCGATCGCCTTCCGCGCCGTGCGAGGGGCGATCGTCCATGTCTAGCGAACCGGCGCCGGTCGGGTCCTCCGGACGATCCCCCGCCGGTCCAGGTCCGCCTGGAGCGACCGGGCGGCGGCCACGAGATCGGGGTCGTGCGAGATGGTCCGCGCGAGCCAGTCGATGTAACTCGGCTCAAACGCAGCGATTTCCCCGAGCGCGTGCCCGTGGAACTTCCCGAATTCGATCAGATACGTCGAGGCATCTTCGACTGACGGAAGCGGCGCCCTTCGGAATCTGGGGTCTCGCGCCCGGTCCAGCGGGCCTGTTGGCTGCGACGCGCGCGGCGGCTCCGGATCGATCCGGCCGCCTCGGAAGGGTTCCTGCCCGCGCGGCGAGGCTGCGGGACCCATGCGGTGGTTTCGGGGTTTGAAGGTCTCCGACGTGTCGAATCGCCCGGTGACGGGGCGGGAAGGACGCGTCTTCGGGGGCCAGCTGCCGCGCCGCGCTGATCCATCACCATCCTCTGACTCCGCTCTGCCGGGGGGGACTACCTTCAGCTGCTCATAGGCGCGATTGATCTCGGCCATCTTGCGAGTGGCCGCGCGCGCCGCCGTCTGATCCTCGCCGGCCACGTCGGGGTGGTGAACGCGGGCGAGCCTTCGCCATGCGGCTTTGATCGTTGCCTGTGAAGCGCCCGGCGCAACACCCAGCACGGCATGAGGGTCTCGTTTGGCCACGAGCCGAGTGTAGCCACCGGCGTCGCTTGACAGGAATCGCCGCGCTAGGGTCCCCTGTAGGCCATGCCAAACCCCGGTCTGGTCCGGCGCGCCGGCCTCGCCGCGGCGCTCGCGACCGCTCCCTTCGCTCTCGCCTGGCGGTTCGCCCATGTCTACCGACGTCGGGCCGGACATCCACGACCCGCGCCACCGACCAGCGACCCTTCCCAGTTCGGGCTGTCTTTCGAGGAGCGAACGGTCCGGACTCCAGACGGACTCGGCCTCCCGGCCTGGTGGATTCCGGCGCCCGGTGGCGGACGTTGTGCGGCCGTTGTGCTCGTCCACGGCTGGGAATCGGCGCGCCACCGGACGCTCCCGAACGCCCAGTTCCTCCACGCACTCGGGTATCACGTGCTGACATTCGACGTCCGGGGCCATGGTTCCAACGAGGCCGAAATCCTGCCTGTCAGTGCCGGCGAGTTCGGGGCTGATGCGCTCGCGGCCATCCAGACGGCGCTGGCGGACCCGATGGTGACGAGCGTTGCCGTACTCGGCCACTCGATGGGCGCGGTGGGCGCCATGCTCGCTGCCGCGGCCGAGCCGAGAGTTGCGGCCGTGATCCTGACGGCCACGCCGGCCGATCCGTACCGCCTCACGCGTCAGACGTTCCGCCTGGCCCACCTGCGGATTCCGGATCCCATCGCCTATCCCCTCGCGTGGCTTACGACGAGGGTCTACCTCGAGCCCCGGGGCCACACCGCCGCCGAGATCTCGGCGACCAATGCCATCCGCCAGTACGCGGGACCGATCCTTGCTATTCACGGGACTGAGGATCGCGTCGTCCCGTTCGCGCACCTCGACCGGCTGGTCGAGGCGGGCCGCAGGGCTCGCGCGAATACGACGAGCGCGAATACGACGAGCGCGGATACGGCGCGCCCGGCGCCGCTAGCCGCCCTCGGCATCCCGGGAGGTCAGCACAGCTGGCTGTACGAGTTCCCCGCCTACCGTGCGGCGATCGGACGCTTTCTGGCGACCTCGATCGCGGGCCCGCTGTCTCCGGAGCAAGCCGCCGAGCGCGCAGCAGCCGTTGATGCGCGGCGACCCGCGGAGCAGAGCAACGCGTTCTCCGCCCTCGAGCCGAGAGGATCGGCCGCCGAGGCTCGCGACGGCGGCGGAGACGAATCGCAGGGCTGAGCGAACACGGGAGCCGTGGGTCAGAGGCGCTTTCGAAGGTACGCCGTGAGGCTTGCGTCGTAGCCGAGTGATTCGTAGAGGCGGCGCGCGTCGGGTCGATGGTGGCCGGCCGTGATCTCGACGAAGGCGGCACCGGATTCCGTCGCGATGCGCTCGGTTTCCTCGATGAGCGCGCGGCCCACGCCGCGCGCGCGGGCGCCCGCATCCACCACGAGCGCAAGGATCCGGACGGCGACATCGTCGTGCTCGAAGCGTGGGAACACGTGCAGGGCGACGAACCCGATCACGACGCCGTCCGCGTCCGCCACGATGACCCGCGAGGCATCGTCCCCG
>JAQBHC010000043.1:0-13254 GCA_032128175.1 Chloroflexota bacterium
CGCCCATGAATGAAGGGCGAATACCGGTTGGCTTCAGCTCACCCTCGACCTTGCCATCGATGTACCCCGTCTGCTCGAAGGTGAAGATGTCCTGGGTGAGGATCTCGTCATCCTCGATCCCGTAGACCTCGGTGATGTTGACGATCTTGCGAGAACCGTCCTTCAGCCGCGCGGTATGCACGATCAAGTCGATCGCGGACGAGACCTGCTCTCGAATGGCCCGCAATGGCAGGTCATACCCGGACATCAGGATCATCGTCTCGAGACGGCGGAGCATGTCCTGCGTCGTGTTGGCGTGCCCGGTGGACAGGGACCCGTCCTGCCCGGTCATCATGGCCTGGATCATGTCGAGGGCCTCTGCCGAACGACACTCGCCGACGATGATCCGGTCGGGCCGCATGTGCAGGGCATTGCGCAACAGATCGCGGATCGTGACCTCGCCGGAGCCCTCGGCATTCGCCGGCCGCGCCTCGAGTGTTACCACATGCTCCTGGCGGAGCTGGAGCTCCGCCGCGTCCTCGACGGTGACGATGCGCTCATCTTCCGGAATGAACGACGAGAGGACGTTGAGGAAGGTCGTCTTGCCCGAGCCGGTGCCACCCGAGACGAAGACGTTGAGCCGCGCCCACACACAGTGGCGCAGGAAATCGAACATCTCGGCCGTTGCCGTGCCGAAGCCGACGAGGTCGCCGACCGTGAACGGCTTCGCGGAGAACTTCCGGATCGTGATCACCGGCCCGATCAACGACACCGGCGCGATGACTGCATTGACGCGTGACCCATCGGGCAGGCGGGCATCAACCCTCGGGCTCATTTCGTCGATTCGTCGTCCGATCGGGGCAATGATCCGATCGATGATCCGCCGAACATGCTCGTCGTTCAGGAATTCGGCGTCCACCCGCAGGATCTTCCCGCCCCGCTCGATATAGATGTTGTGTGGGCCATTGACCATGATCTCGGTGATCGACGGGTCCTTCAGGAGTGGCTCGAGTGGCCCGAAGCCCGTGACTTCGTTGACGATCTCCTCGATCAGGCTCAGGCGCTCGGGGCGCGTGACGGAGAAGTCGTTCTTGGCGATGATCCGGTCGATGATGTCGCCGATCCCGTTGCGGAGTTCTACCGGATCGGTCGTGTCACGGAGCATCTCGAACGCGCGGATGACGTCGCCGATGGCGCGGGCGCGAATGTCGGCCAGCAGCGCATCCCGACCCGAAAGCCGCACCGTCCTTGGAGCAACCGACTCCGGAACGGGCGGCTTCTCGACCGGTACCGTTTCGATCGCGGCATCGCCTCCGCGTTGAGCCTGCTCAAGCCGACGGGCCAGGGACATGGCCGGGACCTCCCCCGAGTGTCTGGCGCGACCCCAGACGGGTGTTGAACTCGCCGTATCAGCGAGGCAGCCCTGTGCGCCTCGCTTGCTGATCTCACGCAGAGAATACCCCGCCGTGCCGGACTTGGGCGTCCTCAGCCGCTGGCACCCAGCTGGGCCGCCATGCCCACGCCACAAGCGGGTCCCAACTAAGCCTGCGCTTACGGCTTAGTAGGTGATGACCCGATCCGCCTCGAATGCGAGTTCAACGAGTCGTGTCGGCGGTGCCATGGTCACGACTACGCCGCCGAGGGATTCACCCGTGATCCCGCGGGCCTTGCTTGACATCCCCGACGCGTAGAGGCGCGCGCCCCCGGCAATCAGGGCGTCGAGGTGCTCCCGCAGGCTGCCGGTCCCGATACCGTGCCCGGCGTCGAGGGTCTCGGGACGCAGGATGGCAACGCCGTCGCCCGCGATGAACAGGTCGACGTCGTGACCGGCCTCCAGGGCACTTCTCGCGACCAGCAGCCCCAATGCGGCTCGAGTTGGGTTCTCCGGTCCGGTCGCAATGTGGACGAGCAATCGACCCATGTCATCCTCCTTCGGAAGCTTCACCTATGACGACGGATCATGCACCGCTCGCCGGTTGATAGGAAGCGCGCCGCATGTTGAGGACTGCGCCGGCGCGCGGGGGACTGTTGGGCCGCCACCCCGATTCTGGCGGCCTTGGCTCAGCCGGTCGCACCCAGCTGGACGGCGATGCCAAACCACATCCGGATCGCGACAGCCAGGATGATGAATCCGAGGACGAGGCCAAGCCGGTACGGCGAGACCCGGCGGGAGACCGTGGCCCCCAGCCGACCGCCCGGCAGCGCCCCGACGACGAGCGCGAATGCGAGCAGCCACTCGACCTGGTCGGTCAAGGCCTTGCCGAGCAGCCCGGCGCCCGAGGAGATGGCGACGATGCCGACCGACGAGCCGACCACGTAGCGCATGGGGATGCGCAGGACGTGGAGCAGCACCGGGGCGAGGAAGAAGGCTCCGCCCGCGCCGATGAACCCAGCCAGCAGCCCGACCACCGCCCCGATGGCAATGGCGACGCGGCGATCGAATGCAGGCGGGGCATCGGTGTGGGCAGGCGTCCGGTTGCGCAGACCCAGCATCAGGACCGAGGCGAAGACGGCGAGGCTGGCAAACACCGCTTCCAGCACGATCGGCGCGAAATACGCTGAGCCAAGGGCCCCGATGAACGACCCGGCGATCATCGTCGGGCCGAGTACGGAAACCAGGCGCCGGTCCACGTGCCCGCCCCCGCGGTGCCCGGATGCCGCCGACAGCGCGGCAACGGTCACCTGGACGATCGTGATCCCGGCGATGGTCTTGATCCCAAGGTCGCCGAGGCCGAGAATCGGCGGAAGGTACAGCAGCAGCGGGATCAGGATGACCGCGCCGCCGACCCCCACCAGCCCGGACAGGAATGCCGCACCGAAGCCGACGCTGACCAGGAGCAGCACGATCGGCTCAGAGCGCGCCGTCACGAGGCTGATCGCGGCGACGATCAGCCACAACGCCACTACGGCCAGCCGGATTGGCGTCAGCCGGACCCCGGCGAGGGTCACATTCAGCCGCCCGTCTCAAGGGGCCCGAGCCACACGCAAGGGTAAATCAAGAAAGCCGGCTCGCTCCCCGGGCGATTCTCTCCTGTGCCCCGATGAGGGTGGCGTCAGGGATATCGGAGGTTCGCAGGGCAGCTGGTTGGCTCGGGACCGGCATCGTCATGGTGTTGGCTAGTATGTGATCCCGGGCACAGCAGTGTTGGCCGGAACTCCGAGATGATGTCGCCGCCCTCCCTCATGGCTTTCTGAGCGTTTTCGCAAAGTTGCCGTACGATGGCCTGATCGCGATTTCGCGAGCGTGCGCTCGCACCGAGGAGTTTCAGATGGCCGACCCGCCCGCCCACGATCAGGTCCTCGATACAAAAGGTCTGCTCTGTCCGATGCCGATCGTGAAGTTGGCCAAGTTCATGCGCGACATGCCTCCCCAGCAGGTCGTGTTGCTGGAGGCCACGGATCCCGGATCCATCCCCGACGTCGCTGCCTGGAGCAGAAACAGCAAGAACCCCGTGATTCACCAGGAGACCACCGACAAGGTCATGCGCTTCTGGATCCAGAAGGCCTGATCGGAAGCCAGCGGGCGCGAATTCGCCCGCTTGATCGCATTCGAGTATCGTCTCGATCCACATCGCCGCGGTGAAGGGTCCTGCGGCCAGAAACGTCAGCACACCCGCAACGATGCCGGTCTGAAGCCCGGCGAGAACAAGGCAGGCGAGTCAATGGTTGAAACGGCAGATCGGGCCATGACGGACATGGACGCGCTCATCCGCGATCGCGTGGATGCCATGGTCACCACCAGGGTGGACGAGCTGTTCGCTCTCAAGGAGGCGGAGCGCCTGGCCAAGCCCAAGAAGATGGCCATCATCGCCACCAAGGGCACGCTCGACTGGGCCTATCCGCCGCTCATCCTGGCAACGACCGGCGCGACCCTCGGCTGGGACGTGGGCATCTTCTTCACCTTCTACGGCCTGAAGATCCTTCAGAAGAACCGAAACCTCGAGATCGGGACGACCGGCAATCCGGCGATGCCGATGCCCATTCCGATGCCCCAGCTCATGACCGCCCTGCCGGGGATGACCCCGATGGCCACGTGGATGATGAAGCGCCAGTTCAAGGACCATGGGGTGGCCTCGATCGACGAACTCATCGACCTGTCGCTTGAGTTGGGCGTCAAGCTCATTCCCTGCGGCATGACGATGGACGTATTCGGCTTCTCCAAGGACGGGTTCATCGACGGGATCGACCCGGTCTGCGGAGCCACGCACTTCCTCGACTGGGCAGCCGACGCAGACGTCTCGCTCTTCATCTGACCGAGCTTCCCGGGCTTCGGCCCGGCGAAACCTCCGGCGAGCGCTAGCGGGGAATGGTCCGGCCACGCTCCGGCGAGCGCTAGCGGCGAACGCTAGCGAGGCCGCTCGCGCCTGACGACGACCTGCTGCCCCCGGATGCGGGCACGCCGGAGAGCGTCGGCGACCGCGTCCACCACGGCCGCTTGCACGTCCACGAGCGCGAAGTCGTCGAAAATCTGGATCGCGCCGACCACCGAGCCGGGAACGCCGGCTTCATTCGCGATGGCGCCCACGAGATCGCCCGGCCGCAGCGAGGCCCGCCGTCCGCCGCCGACCCACAGCTGAACCCAACCCCCGTCCGGAACGGAAGGGTGCGGAGCTCCAGGAGGGCGGGCGCCGCGGGGTCCTGGGAATCCCGGTGGCGCGCCACGGCCGCCTGGGCCGCGGGTTGGTCCGAAGGCTGGCCCGAAGGCCGGCGCCTTTCCGCCCCCCGGTCGAGAGCGCCCGGCAGGTCCGCCGCGTGGCCCCGGCCCTGACCGACCCGCCGCCTGCTCGTTGAGGAATGCGGGCGCGAGCTCTACTTCGTCCGCATCTGGCCCGGCTCCCTCGACGAGCGAGACCGCCGCCAGCGCGATATCCACGAGGTCGAACTCTTCGGACAGCGGCTCCACGACGCCGCGTAGCCGGTCGTTGCCCCCGGCGAGGAGTGCCTCGCGCAGATTGCCGCGCAGGATCTCGACGCGGCGTTCGCGCAGGTCGGCGACCGTCGGGAGGCGCTCGATCAGGAGCTTCGTCCGCGTCGCCGACTCGATGTTGCGCAGGAGCCGGTGCTCCCGTGGCTCGACCAGCGTGATGGCGACCCCTTCGCGACCGGCTCGCCCCGTGCGGCCGATCCGGTGGACGTACTGGTCCGGGTCCGACGGGACGTCGTAGTTGACGACGTGGCTGACATGGTCGATGTCCAGGCCACGGGCGGCCACATCGGTGGCCACGAGCACGTCCAACGACCCGTCGCGGAAGCGACCCATCATCCGGTCGCGGGATTCCTGGGCCAGGCCGCCGTGGAGCGCCCCGGCGTCGTGGCCGCGGCCGCTCAGCGCCTGGGCCAGGTCGTCCACCTCACCGCGCGTTCGAGCGAACACAAGCGCAGAGGTCGGGTCCTCGACGTCAAGGATCCGGCACAGCGCCGCGAGCTTGTCCGGGCGGCGGACCACGTACGCGGTCTGGCGGACCTTGGCGACCCCGGCTTTGGTGCCGCGTTCGGCATGAACGCTGACCCGGGCCGGGTCACGGAGATGGCGCTTCGCGATCTTCGCGATCGTCGGGGAGATGGTGGCCGAGAACAGGGCGGTCTGGCGGACGGCGGGCGTAGCCGCGAGGATCGCGTCGAGGTCCTCGGCGAAGCCCATGTCCAGCATCTCGTCGGCCTCGTCGAGCACCACGACACGCACGCCGTCCAGGTTCAGACTACCGCGCTTCAGGTGGTCCACCGCCCGACCGGGCGTCGCCACCACGATGTCGACACCGCGACTCAATCCGCGCAACTGCTGGTGGATCGGCTGGCCGCCGTAGACCGGCACGACGCGCGTTCCGAGCGCCTTGCCGTAGGTCTGGAACGCCTCAGCGACCTGCATCGCAAGCTCGCGGGTCGGCACGACAACCAGCGCGGACGCGGGGCCACCTCCAGGTCGTCCGATTTCGAGCCGGGCGAGGATCGGGAGCGCGAATGCCGCCGTCTTGCCCGTGCCAGTCGGCGCCTGTGCCAGGAGGTCCCGCCCCGCGAGCAGCAGCGGGATCGCCTCACGCTGGATCGGCGTGGGTTCCTCGTAGCCGAGCGCCGAGAGCGTCGTCAGCAGCGGCGCGCCGAGTCCCAGCGACGCAAAGGCATCGGACTCGACGGTTGGATCCTGTTCGGTGGGCGGGCTGTCGGCCATATCCGCCAGTGTGACTGGTCAGCCAGAAAACCGGCGCTACTCCGCCGTGATCTCGTCCACGCGGACTGGGCGGCCCTCGCGCCAGCTCCGCTTCGCAGCCAGCGCGAGGCGAAGCGTCTCGAGCGCTTCTGCCGGGCCTGGCGCGGGGGTTCTTCCGTCCGCGAGCGCCCCGAAGAACGCTTCGAGCTCACGCCGGAAGGCCACCTCGAACCGGTCGGGGAAGTTCTCGAAATGGTCGGCCTCGAACCCGAACTCCCGCGAGTACGTCATCTGGGTCTTCTGCGGGGCCTCGATGACGACTTTCCCGGTGGCGCCGGCGACTTCGGTTCGAATGTCATAGCCCCACATGGACCGGCGCGACGTTTCCACGACGCCGAGGACACCGTTCCGGAAACGCAGCATCGTCACGGCGGTGTCGATGTCATCGGCCAGACTGAAACGTTCGTCGATCAGCACCGATCCCCACGACTCGACTTCCTCGACCTCTCCGACGAGGAAGCGAGCGAGGTCGAAGTCATGGACCGCCATGTCGAGGAAGATGCCGCCGCTTGTCTTGAGAAACTCAAGGGGTGGCAGGTAGGTATCACGCGATAACGCGCGGAACGTTTCCAGCCGCCCCAACGCACCACTCTCGATCCGCTCCTTCGCTCGAACGTAGCCGGGATCGAAGCGACGCATGAAGCCGAGCTGGACGGGGATCCCGGTCGATGCGACCAGCTCCACTACACGCTCCGTCTCGGCGATGTTCAGCGCGATCGGCTTCTCGCTCCAGGCCGCCTTGCCGGCCCGGACCGCCATCTCGATCAGTCCGGCATGCGTCGATGTCGGGGTCACGATCACGACCGCTTCCACCCCCGGGTCGTTGATTGCCTCTTCGGGAGAAGCCACCGCCCGTCCGGCCCGCGCGATCGCCCGTCCACGCTCGGCAGCTTCGAGGTCAGGGTCGGCGACGGCGATCACCCGGACATTGGGGATGCCAGCCAGGGTCCGAAGATGTGTTTGCGCCATCCGACCGGCGCCCAGAACCGCCACCCCGATTTCGGTGCGGTTCCTGACGGTAAACGTGCTCATCGGATCATGACGAAGCTGTCGTGCCGGCTCAAGCGATGCGAGGGGATCGCCCGGATTCCCGCCGATTCCGGCCACGGACTCGCATCGCATCGCCCCAAACCGCGCATCGCGGGCAAGCCTACCAGCCCGCCCGTGACGCGCGGGGGGGTGCGGAACTACATCGCGTTGAAGGTTTCGACCACCTGGATCGATGCGCCGCCGGCGAGGACCGGGCAGCCCTTGGCCAGCTCGACGGCCGCGTCGAGTGACTCGGCCTTGAGGATGCTGTAGCCGGACGGACCGGAGGCGTCATCGCTGACGGAGCCATCGGTGCCAATCAGTCGGGTCTTGGAGGCCGGATTGCCGCCGTCCACGACGGCATCGCCGAGCGCCCCGAACCAATCGTTCCACGCCTGGGTGACCTTGGCGCCCTCCTCGGGCGTCTCCGGCATTCCTCCGCCGTGGTACACGAGTACGTAATTCGCCATGTCGAGAACCTCTTTCGGGAGTGGAGTCGCGGGCTTCTGCCGCCGTCATATGTTCCACGAATGAGAAACACGCAGATCGACACTGGGAGGTGAAGAGTGAAGAGCCCGGACCCCGCATGGGAGCCCGGGCTCTGTCCGAGGGCGGGTCGCGGCTGGCCCGCCGTCAGACTCCCGTGGTACTCAGTGTCGGCCGCCCTGCACCGGGATCACGGGGCAGACGAACAGCTTGGCCGGTGTCTCGGCAATCGTGAGCATGTTCAGGTCCGCGTACGCCTCGACGTCCTCGGCGTTGGTCAGCTGCACCGGTGTGACATTCCACGTTACGGGCAGGACCATCCATCGGCCGCCGTTGTAGTCACTATCACCGGGCTTCGACTCGGCAACCGGGATGAGCCCAGGGCCGAGGTCGTAGAGCCGGTCGTAGGTTGAGGCGGGGGCACCGGTGTCGGCGAGGTCCGTAGGGGTGAGCACCGTCCGATAGCGGGCGTCGTCGACGAAGAACGCGAGGCCGGGCGGGCCCCCCGCGGAAACCGCGGACGTGGCCATGGTGAGCAGCAGCGCGCTCGCGGCAAGAGCAGATCCGATTCGACGGAACATCGGTGGTTCCTCCTGTCCGACCCGGTGGGGCTGGTCGGGGAGCCGGCCCATCGGAGACGACGGGGTTGCCGCCGAGACTGCGTGCCGCCCAACGACACCCCGATGACGGCGCGTCACCCGAGCGTCATGGTTGTCGTGCAGGCTCCGCCGGGCGATGATCGCCCTGATGCCGCGCCCACAGCCCGCCCCGATCCTTGTCGTGGACGACGATCCGAAGATCGTTGCGCTCGTGCGCGCCTACCTCGAGCGCGAACGGTTCCGTGTCGTGACGGCCGGTGACGGCCGCACCGCCATCCGGATGATCGAGCAGGAAATGCCCCGCCTGGTCGTCCTCGACCTGATGCTCCCGGAGGTGGATGGTCTGGCAGTCATCCGTCAGGCGCGGGCGCTCGGCGACGTGCCGATCCTCGTGCTTTCGGCGCGGACCTCCACCGGTGATCGCATCCAAGGCCTCACGGAGGGGGCCGATGACTATCTTCCCAAGCCGTTCTCGCCAGCCGAACTTGTTGCTCGGGTTCGGACCATCCTGCGGCGCTCAGAGCGGGAGAGCGCCGACGTCATCCACCCGGACGTCCGATACGTCTCGGGCGACCTCGAGGTGGACGTAGCGCGGCACACCGTCCGCGTGGCGGGCGAGGTTGTCATCCTCAGCGTCCTCGAGGTCCGTCTCATCACCGCCCTCCTTGCCGCAGACGGGCGAATCCTGAGCCGTGACCAGCTCCTGGACGCAATTCACGGTGTCGGCGAGGCCGAGGTAACCGACCGGGCCATCGATGTCTACGTCAAGCGCCTCCGCGAGAAGCTGGGCGATGACCCGGCTGCCCCGCGATTTGTCGCGACCGTGCGCGGAGCCGGCTATCGAGCCGCGGCTCCCGTTCAACGGCTGGATGGCGCGTCGTGAGGATCGGAGGTGGCATCGCAGCGCGGATCGCCATCGCGGCGCTGGTCGTGGCCGCGATCGGGGTCGCCGTGGTGGCTGTTGGCGTCCTGCGGGTCGGGGCCGAGTCGTTCGCCGAGCTCATGGTCGCCGCCGGCGACACCGCCGAGCATGCGCACGCGATGTTCGATACGAGCGTCACTGTCGTCTTCGGGCTCGCCCTCGCGATCGCCGCAGTGGTGGCCATCGTGCTGGCGGCGGTCTTCGCGCGGATGATTGCGCGGCCGATTCAGCGAGTGGCCCGCGGGGCCGGCCAGGTCGCCGCCGGCGATCTCACGGTACGGGTCCCAGAGAATGGGCCCGCAGAGGTTCAGGCTCTCGCCGCGGCGTTCAACACCATGGCCGACCGCCTAGAGGAGCAGGAGATGCTCCGGCGCGAATTCGTGGTGAACGCGTCGCACGAGCTGCGGACACCACTCACAAACCTGCAGGGATACCTCGAGGCGCTCCGGGACGGTGTGCTGCCACCAGATCCGGCGATCTTCGACTCCCTACGCGAGGAGGTCGATCGCCTGGGACGGCTGGCCGCCTCGCTGGACATCCTGGCCGGTGCCGAGGGCGAGCGACCACAGCCGATGTCCGTGGACATTGGGGCTCTCGTCCGATCGGCCGCCGAGCTGGCAGCCCCGACGCTCTCTCGGCGATCAGTGGGGTTGATCGTCGACGCGCCCGATGGACTCGTCGTGCAGGCCAGGCCGGATGAGCTCGCCCAGGTCATGGCCAACCTCCTACAGAACGCCGTCCGCTACACGCCTTCCGGAGGCGAGGTGCGCGTCGAAGCCATGCGAGCGCCGGAGGGCGTCCTCGTGCGCGTCGCGAACACGGGCTCACCGATCCCAGTGGACGACCTGCCCAGGGTCTGGGAGCGCTTCTATCGGGTGGAGAAGTCGCGCACGCGGGAGTTCGGCGGTGCCGGTATCGGGCTGGCGATCGTCAAACGTCTCGTCGAGGACGCCGGCGGGCGTGTCGGGGCCGCCTCGGACGAGGCGATGACCACGTTCTGGTTCCGGCTTCCGGCTTCGAGCTGACCGTTCCGTCATCGGGCCGTCATCGACGCGCCGCACGCTGTGACCCATGAACATCATCGGTGACCTCGAGCGGCTGTTCGCCACCAGCCTCTACCCCAATCGCGTCCCCATTGCGATTGCCGTCGCAATCGCTGGCGTCCTGCTTCTCCTCGTGGCCCGGCGCCGAGGCTGGTTTGCCGCCGCGCGTCGGCACCCCGGCCGGACCGCGGTCGTCGTCGTCCTCGCGTTGGCCATCGGCCTCCCGAGCGGCTGGTACCTAGGCTCACCGCTGTTCATTCGCACAACGCTGGACGAGCCCGCTCCCGGCACGATTTCCTCGCAGCCGCCTCCCGCGACTTCGGCGCCGGCTCCGAGCACGCAGCCGGTCCCAGACCCGGTAGCCTCGCGTACGGGCGCGTTCACGGGCGCAGATGAGTTCCATTTCGGGAGCGGCACGGCCACACTGCTCGAGACGGCACCCGGGGCCTGGACGATCCGGTTCGACGACTTCTCGGTCCGCAACGGCCCGGACCTGTTCGTGTATGTCTCGCCGGACGCCTCCGGCTACACGGACGGAGCGATCGAGGTCGGGACGCTCCGCGCCACCGATGGCAACTTCAACATGGACCTGCCTGCGGGGGTTGTGCCCGAGGGAGCCGCCAGCATCGTCATCTGGTGCAAGCAGTTCGCGGTCCAGTTCGCCGTGGCGCCACTCGGAGGCTGAACCGGAGGGTCGGAAGCCGGGGACCGGCACCGACCCCTACGGAGTAGCATCGTGGCGTGGCCAGGGATCGCTTCGACTACATCATCATTGGCGGTGGATCCGCCGGGAGCGCGCTTGCCAATCGACTGAGCGCGGACCCTGGAACCCGCGTCCTGGTGCTGGAGGCCGGGCGACCGGATTGGCGCTTCGATGTCTTCGTGCACATGCCGGCGGCTCTCGCATTCCCGATCGGCAGCCGCTTCTACGACTGGAAATACAACTCCGAGCCAGAGCCGTTCATGCACGGTCGGCGGGTCTACCACGCTCGCGGCAAGGTTCTCGGCGGCTCGTCGTCGATCAACGGGATGATCTTCCAGCGCGGTAACCCGCTCGATTTCGAGCGCTGGGCCGCGGACCCCGGCATGGAAACCTGGGATTTCGCTCACTGCCTGCCGTACTTCAAGCGCATGGAAGACACGATTGCGGCAGCCCCGGACGATCCGTGGCGCGGGCACGGCGGCCCGTTGCCGCTGGAGCGTGGCCCGGCCACGAACCCGCTTTTCAGCGCCTTCTTCGCGTCGGTTCAGGAAGCAGGCCACGCGTTGACAGACGACGTCAACGGCTATCGCCAGGAGGGCTTTGCGAAATTCGACCGCAACATCTGGCGCGGCCGTCGAATCTCGGCGGCGCGGGCCTACCTCCATCCGGTCATGCGCCGGCGAAACCTCACGATTCGAACGCTGACGTCCGTCACGCGCCTCCTGTTCGAGGGCACGCGAGCAGTTGGCGTGGAGTACCGGACGCCCATCGGTGGAACGCGCCAGGTGCTGGGCGGGGAAGTGATCCTGGCCGGCGGGGCGTTCAGTTCGCCGCAGCTCCTGCAGCTGTCGGGTATCGGAAACGCCGCTGAGCTGGGAGCCCTCGGGGTACCGGTTGTCGCGAACCTCCCGGGCGTCGGCGAGAATCTGCAGGACCACCTCGAGGTCTACGTCCAGCACCGCTCGAAGGAGCCCGTGTCGATGCAGCCGTCGCTGCAGAAGTGGCGCCGGCCGTGGATCGGGTTCCAGTGGCTTTTCCTGCGCCGCGGACCGGGTGCCACGAACCATTTCGAGGGCGGCGGCTTCGCGCGCAGCAATGACGATGTCGCCTACCCGAACCTGATGTTCCATTTCCTGCCACTGGCAATTCGCTACGACGGAAGTGCACCAGCAACGGGCGATCATGGCTACCAGGTCCACGTCGGCCCGATGTATTCCGACGCACGCGGGAGCGTGAAGATCACGTCCCTGGACCCCAGCGTTCATCCGGCGGTTCGCTTCAACTACCTGTCCACCGCCCAGGATCGTCGTGAGTGGGTTGAGGCAGTTCGGGTGGCCCGCGACCTGCTCAGCCAGCCGGCGATGACGAAGTTCAACGGCGGCGAGGTGTCACCCGGGCCGGAGGTCCAGACCGACGAGCAGATTCTCGACTGGGTTGCCCGTGATGCAGAAACCGCGCTCCATCCGTCGTGTACCGCGCGGATGGGCACGGATCCGATGTCCGTCGTGGATCCGCAGACCATGCGGGTCCACGGGGTGAGCGGGCTCCGAGTCGTCGATGCGTCCGTGTTTCCCTACGTCACAAACGCCAACATCTATGCGCCAGTGATGATGGTCGCCGAGAAGGCCGCCGATCTCATTGCTGGAAACACGCCATTGGCGCCGGATCCACGACCGTTCTATCGCCACGGATCCGCGATGCCGCTGTTCGAGAGAGGCCCGTCGACCTAGCGCCGAGCGCGCCCGGGTCGAGCGAGGTCCGATTTCGAGCGGGCACTGGTCGAGCGACCCCGGGTAGAGCGACCCCGGGTAGAGCGAGCCCCGGTTTCTTGGCTGGCGGCGAGGCGTTCTCAGGCCTGGGCGTTCTTGCGCGGGCGCCCGCCACGGCCACCGGGAAGCGCCGAGCGGCTCAGGAAGATCGCTCCGCCCCGAACGCCCATGTTGATATCGGCCGGATGTGCCTTGACCTGGCGCGCGACGGCTGCGCGGATCGTGACGAGCTTTTCGCCCTCTTCAAGCTCGATCTTCTTGATTCCGGACATCGCGCCGACCGCGATCTCGTTGAGCGTCTTGAGGATTGCGTTGTCACGCTTCTGAATCGCCAGTTGGCGCGGCGTCAGCGCGCGAGACTTGCGCGGCTTGGGTGCGAGTTCTTCCAGCTTTGCGTCACGAATCTTCATCGATGGGGGCTCCATGAATCATGTCGGATCGAGCGAGTTTCGCTAGAGCCTCAGATGGTAGCGACTCGAGTCTCCATTCCACAATGGCGAGTTGTTTCATCGTGGCCTC
>JAQBHC010000044.1:0-7728 GCA_032128175.1 Chloroflexota bacterium
TCTGGTGGGTCTTCCAGCGCTACGGCCGGCGGTAATCGGTGACGGACATCGCTCCTCCGCGGCCGTCCCGCCGCCGTCGGTCAGCACCCGCCGCGGAACGTCGGTCAGCGCCCGCTGCGGAACAAGCTGCAGGCCAGCCGCCCATCCGAACGCGGGCACTGACCAAGCGGTACGGCGACCTGGTGGCCGTGGATGCCCTCGATCTCGAGGTTCGGGCCGGGGAGATCTTCGGACTGCTTGGTCAGAACGGCGCCGGCAAGACGACCACGATCCTCATGCTCCTCGGGCTGACCGAGCCCTCGGGGGGCACGGCTCGCGTCATCGGGCTGGATCCCGCACGTCGACCGCTCGAGGTCAAGCGCCGCGTGGGCTATCTGCCGGATGCGGTCGGGTTCTACGACAACCTGACTGGCCGCGAGAACCTGCGATACACGGGTCGCCTGAACGGTCTGCGCGACGAGGACATCGAAGCCCAGATCAACCTTGTTCTCGAACAGGTTGGCCTGGTCGGCCGGGCGGACACGGCGACGGACACCTATTCGCGGGGAATGCTCCAGAGGCTGGGGATCGCGGACGCCCTGCTCAAGGGTCCCGACATTCTGATCCTCGACGAGCCGACGACTTCGATTGACCCGATCGGCGTGGTCGAAATCCTGGATCTGCTCCGAAGTCTCGTTCGTGAGCGCGGAATGACGGTCCTTCTCTCGAGCCATCTACTCGGGCAGGTCCAGTCCGTCTGTGACCGGGTCGGCATCTTCGCAGCCGGCCGGCTGATCGGGGTTGGTACCGTGGCCGAGCTCGCCGAACGATTCGGCGACGGGGCGGCACACCTCGAGATCACGGTTGCGACCGACGGCGACATCGATAACGCGCTGGATCCCTCGACGGTTCTTGGCGCCATCGAACACGTCGAGTCAGTGCGACGCGACCCGCTGACGGGGGCCTGGCACCTGTCCATTCGACCGCTGACGGCCTCGGAGCCCGTCCGCGAGGCGATCCTTCGAGCCGCCGTTGACCAGGGCCTTCGCCTGATGTCCCTCCGCGTGCTGGAGCCGTCACTTGACGATATCTACCGAACTGCGGTGGCCGACATGGTCCAGGCCGGCCACACCACGGAGGTCGGGGCATGACGACGGACGCGCGCCGTGCGACATCCGGGCTCGAGGGACGCCGTGCGGGCTGGCGAATCGTGGCCGCCAAGGAGTTCGCGGATCACATCCTGAGCGCTCGGTTCATGGTGCTGGTGTTCGTGCTCGGGGCGTCCGCGATCGTGCCGCTGTATTTCGCCTCAGACACAATCCGCTCCGTCGCGTCACAGGTGAATGACACCCGGGATGCGTTCATCGCCCTGTTCCTGATCAGTCCGAGCGACGTCCCGATTCCGAACGTTTTCAACTTCGTGGGCATCGTCGCCCCGCTCCTCGGCGTGGCATTCGCCTTCGATGCGATCAACAGCGAGCGCACCGACGGCACGCTGCCACGGCTGCTGTCGCAGCCGATCTACCGCGACGATGTCGTCAACGGGAAGTTCGCAGCCGGCCTGGCGGTCATCGCCCTGGTGCTGCTCGCGGTCGTGACGGTCATCTCGGGCTTCGGCATCGTGCGCCTCGGCATCGTGCCCACCCCAGATCAGGTTGTTCGTCTCCTCGCCTGGGTCGCCCTCACGATCCTGTGGGTGAGCCTCTGGCTGGCGTTCGGGCTCCTTCTTTCGGTCGTGATCCGGCGAGCCGCGACCGCAGCGCTCATCGGCTTCGGCGTGTGGCTGCTGGTCGCGATCTTTGGCCAGCTGATCGTGAGCCTGATCGCCGGGATCCTGGCGCCAGTCGCGAGTGCAAGTTCATTCGAGGAAGCACTGTCCCTCACCGCGCTGTCCGCGACGATTGCCCGGGTTCTGCCGCTGACGCTCTACCAGGAGGCGTCCGCCGTCCTGCTCAACCCGACGGTCACGACGGTCTCGACGCCGACGACGGTCGGCCAGTGGCAGCAATGGCAGGAGCAGGCTCAGGGACAGCTCCTGTCGTTCGACCAGAGCGTGCTGCTTGTCTGGCCGCATGTGGTGGCCCTGGTCGCGATGACGGCCCTTTGTTTCGCGGCGGCGTACGTCATGTTCATGCGCCAGGAAGTCCGCGCCTAGGGCTCGGCCCAAGGCACGCGGTCCGGCCCAGCCGCGCGGTCCCGACCCCAGGGCGCGCGGGCTCGCCCAGCCGCACGTCGATCGCGGGTACAGTGGGGCCATGTCAAAGCCCGGCTGCTCCTGTTGCTACGACGAAGCCTTCGATGACGAGTTCGCAGCCGACGCATTGCGCGCCTACCGGAAGAACGGCCCCGGACGCGCGTCCAGGGCCATCGTCGAGGCGTTGGCTCGTCCGGGCGTCGAGGGTCTGACCGTCCTCGACATCGGCGGCGGGGTCGGTTCCGTCCACCAGCTACTCCTCGAGCGCGGCGCGGCGTCTGCGACTGACGTTGACGCATCTGGGCCGTACCTCGCTGCGGCTCGCTCGGAAGCCGAGCTGCGCGGCCTGACCGACCGCGTGACCTTTCAGCATGGGGACTTCGTGGCGCTCGCTCCCGAGATCGAACCCGCCGACCTCGTGGCACTTGATCGGGTGGTCTGCTGCTACCCGGACGTGGACGCACTCGTCGGGCTGGCGGCCGAGCGGACGCGTCGCCGCCTTGCGATTACCTTGCCGCCGGACCTGCTCATCGCCCGCGTCGTTATCCGGCTCCTGAACGTCTGGGAGTGGGTGACGAGGTCCGACCTGCGCATTCACGCACATCCCCATGCACGCGTCGCCGCGGCCGCGCGGGCCGCCGGTCTCGAACTGGTCAGCAGCTCAGCCGTCCGCTCGTGGCGCCTGCTGATCTTCGAGCGGCCGAACCTTACTTCGGATAGCCCGTAATCCGGCGGATCTCGCGATACAGCGGCCGAAGCCGCTCGTACATCGGCAGGTAGACCGAGCGGTACAGGTCCTCGTAGGTCCGGCTGGCGTCCCGGGACGGCTCGAAGCGCTCACCGATCCGGACCATCTCCGCCACTGCCGTCACCGGGTCCGGATGGATTCCCAGTCCCAATGCAGCGTCGATCGCCGCCCCCAGGCCAGCTGCCTCGTGCGTGTGCGGCCGGCTGGCCGGGATCCCGAAGACGTCAGCGAACAACTGGACTGCCGCACGGGACTGTGACCCGCCGCCGGACACCCGCAGTTCCCGGATCGTCACGCCGCTCGCCTTGACCGTTCGCTCCGCACCCTCGCGCAGGCCGTAGGCGAGGCCTTCGAGGATCGCCCGGTAGACGTGGGCCCGTCCGTGGACGTCACCGAAGCCGACGATCGCGCCCTTGGCTTCCGGGCCTGGATATCGAACCCCCGGCATCCAGTACGGCTGGAGCACGAGGCCCATCGACCCGGCAGGCGACGCCGCCAGGAGATCCTCGAAGAGCGCCTCGGGCGGAACGTCCAGCACGGCCCCGCGCGCGATCTCGTCGGCCCCGAATTCCCGCTTGAACCACTCGACCATCCAGAACCCGCGCAGGACCTGGAGCTCCACCAACCAGGCGCCGGGGATCGCGGCAGGGTAGGGGGGAACGAGCGGGATCGCCTCGATGTACTTTCGGTGCGTCGTGCCGATCGTGGCGGTGGTCCCAAAGGAGAGCGCCGCGACGTCTGGCGTCACCGCGCCGGCTCCGAGCGCCTCGGCCTGCTTGTCTCCGGCCGACGCGATCATCGGGATCCCGGCGGCGAGGCCAAGGTGCGTTGCGGCGCTCGCGGTCAGCTCGCCGAGCCGCTCCGTTGGATCCACCAGCTCGGGTAGCCACGAGCGATCGATTGGTGCGACCTGCCACTTCCAGTCGAATCGGCCCGCCCAGCGCGACCGTTTGAAGTCGAAGGGCAGATACCCGATCTGGGCGGCCGACGAATCGACCCACCGACCGACGAACCGCGCCGTGAGCCACGACGAAAGCACGCCGTAGCGGCGAATGCGGTTCCACACGGACGGCTCGTACCGCGCGATCCAGTTCGCCTCGCAATCCGCCTGGAATCGGGCCACTGTCTCGCGCACGCGCCCGGCCCGGAACGCGAGCCCCCAGGCGCCGCCGACCGGCGGCAGGTCATCTGTTTGCCGCTGGTCCAGCCACACAATCGCGGGTCGGAGGGGCCTGCCATCCTCGTCGGCGACGACGATCGTGACCCGCTGAGTCGTCAGCGAGACCCCGGCGACGGAATCGGGACGGGCTGCCGGATCGGCCCACAGGCGCCGGCATGCCTCGCCGATTGCCGACCACCAGATCTCCGGGTCCTGCTCAGCCCAGCCCGGCTGTGGCGAGACATAGGGTTCAACGGCCACGCGGCCCATGGCCACGAGCGCGCCGCGCGGATCAAACAGCAGCGCGCGCACGCTCTGCGTTCCGACATCGAGCGCGAGCAGGTGATCAGCTGAACTCACAGGACCTCCTGCCACATATCGTGACGGATCCCGGCGCCTCCCGAACGCTCGATCGGGAGCTCGGGAGCCTCAGAACAGGGGATACGGGACGGCCGGCCAGTTGGGACTCGGCCGTGGGAATCGACCGCGCTTGAGGAGGGTGACACAGCGTCGCCGTGTCGCCGTCACTTCGGGTCGTGTCAGGAGCGTCCGGAGTTCGGTCCCGAGGTCGCCGGCCAATCCGGCCAGGACGCGTTCGACGCCCGCAGTCTCGTCCGCGTCCAGCGGCGAGCCCATCCAGCCCCAGAGCACCGTCCGCAGCTTCGGAACGGTCGAAAACGTGACCCCGTGATCGACACCGAACACGTGGCCGCCGGGGACCGGGAGCAGGTGCCCGCCCTTGCGGTCGGTGTTGTTGACGATCGCATCGAACACGGCCATTCGGCGCAGGCGAGGATCGTCGCCCATGACCATTGCCACGACGTCCTCGTCCGGATCGGCGTGCACCCATTGCTGGAGCATGCCCTCGCCGAAGGGCCCGTCTCGATGGACGGTAGGCGGCACCACGGCCCAACCCGTGGACTCCGATACGAGGAAGGCGGCCACTTCACGGCGCGCGAGCGTCCCGGGGGCGAAGTCCAGGAGTGGACGCTCGGCGACGGTGGCCTTGTACACGGCGTGAAACGGCTCGTTCAGCTCCGGATGATGGACCAGGACGACGAGCGCCTGGTTCGACGAGCCGGGCAGCCGACCGACGACCTCGAGGTCACCGTCCCGGAGGCCTCGAATCGTGGCGGCGTCCCCGGATCGCGCCTCAGTTGACGTACTGGCCGTTCCGGCGCGGGCAGATGTGCCCCTGGGGATCCAGCGGGTTCCCGCAGAGCGGGCATGGCGGTCGGCCCGCGCGGACGACCCGGAGCGCTCGCTCCACGAACGCCCGTGCAGCGGGCGCGGTCAGGTGCACGCGAAGAACGTCCGGACCATCGGCGTCATCGTCGGCGATGAGATCCTCGATCGCGGAGGCGACGGCCTCGTCGGAGGCCATCTCGTCCTCGTCCTCGTCCTCTGCCTCCTCCGCGTCCGACATCGCGTGGGCCTCGATGAGGATCCGTTCACGCTCGCCGTCCCAGCCGAGGGTCAGGGTCCCGGCTCGAAACGCCTCGATGAGGGGCTCATCGAGTGGCGCGACGTCGTCGATCGTCCGGCCGGGCTTGATGTCCGCGATGCCGTGCTCATCCAGATCGAACAGAAGCTTCCCGAGGCGCTCGGCAAGCGCTGCGACCTGGACCTTCTCGAGGGTCACGCTGACCAGGCGGTTGCCCTCTCGTGCCTGGAGGAAGAACACACGATTCCCGGGTTCACCGACCGTGCCGGCGATGAAGCGCTCTGGCGGATCGAACAGGAAGGTGCGGCGTGCCACAAGGCGACTCTACCGGATTCGGAGCGGGGTCTCGTCCGGCGGGTCCGAGCCTGACCGGCCCTCGTCCTTTGCGCGCCCGGTGGGGGGCCGACGCCTACGCGACCGTGAACGGGATCTGATGCCAGCCGCGGGCTCCGTCTGGGTCGGGCCGCGTGACGACATCGGTCTGTGTCTCGCCGGTCCCGTCCGTGGCTCGGACGCGGACGGTGTGACCTCCAGCCGTCGCGACCCACGGGTATTGCCACTGGACCCATGTCGCATCCGAGATCGCCGCGGACAGGGTTGCGTCATGGAATGCACCGTCATCCAGCGAAACTTCGACGCGGGAAACGCCTCGATCGGGAGCCCACGCCACCCCGGCGATCTGCGTCGGCCCGGCCGTGATCGTGCTGCTGCGTGATGGGACGTCGATTCGCGACTGAGTCAGGACCGGCGCCTCCTTGGACCAACCGAGTGGGACCCAGTACGCATCGAATGCTTCGAGGGTGGTGAATTCGAGTTCCCGCACCCACTTGGTCGCGGACACGTACCCGAACAGCCCGGGCACGATGACACGGGCCGGATAGCCATGTTCGCGCGGCAGCGGCTCGTCATTCATCCCGATCGCGATCATCGGCTCTCGATCGGGATCCATGATCCACGCGGTCGGGGAGCCGGCCGTCCAGCCGTCCGCGGATCGACCGATCATCTGGGTTGCGCCAGGCTTCACCCCGGCGAGATCGAGGACGTCGCGGAGCCGGACACCGGTCCATTTCGCATTGCCTACGAGGTCGCCCCCGACGCGGTTGCTCACGCAGGCGATCGTGACGTACTGCTCGATGATCGGCAGCTCGATCAGCTGGGCGTGGTCAGGGTCACCTCTCGATCGACCATGCCGTGGATCCGGAGCTCCCAGGTGCTCCTGTCGATGTTCGGGACGATCAGCGCCGTGTCGATCCGGTAGAAGTCCGCGGTGGGCACCACGATCGGCGTCAGGCCGGCGATCGCAAGATCGGCCCCTCCCGGCAGCGCCACCATGTCGTCGACACCGGGAAGCTCGTCGGGCTTGGTGAGCCGCTGGCTCTCGAGCAGCGTTCGGCCGATCGCCGCGGCCGCGACCGACGCAAACGCCAGGGCGCCGGTTCGAATGAGGAGCGAGCGGCGCGACCAGTCGGGCATCCCGCCGCCCAAAACCGCGTCCGGTGTCCCTCCCCGCACCAACAGGCGATCCAGTGCCACGGCGCCGACCGCGAATTCGGCCAATCCGGCGCCCGCGGAGAGGACCGCAATGCCATCCGGGTCCCGGAGCCCGGCCAGAAAGCCGATGGCCACGAAGCCGCCGATGACGGCCATCGCGACCGTCGGGCGAATGCGCCCAATGAGACCAAGCCCGGCTCCGATGGCGAGGGCGACAAGCAGGACGAGGACCTCGAGTGCCAGCTTGTCGGCCGTGCCGAACAGCGACACCACGAATTCCTTGGCGCCCGGTGGCTGGAGATCGACGACCACGCGGCCCACCGAAAGCACGGGCGACGTGACGCCCGGGACGAGGCCGGCCAGGAACTCGCCCGTCGCGAGGGCGGCGCCGGTGGCGAGCACTCCGGCCAACGCCGCGCGCCCCCGTCCGGAGCTATGCCCCGCTTTCTCGCGCGCGGGAAGTGCGTCTGATTTCATCAGGCGACCATACCCTGCCGGCCGTGACGCGTTGGTGACATCCGCCCGAACCCCTGCACTGGCTATGATGGCCGGCATGTTGCTGGCCCTTCGTCAATGATCGACGTCAACCTGCAGCTGGATCTCGCGGTCCGGCTGATCATCGCGGCCGCCCTCGGCGCTGCCGTGGGCGCTGAGCGCGAGATCCACGGTCACCCGGCGGGCATCCGCACCCACATGCTCGTGGCGCTCGGATC
>JAQBHC010000045.1:0-5166 GCA_032128175.1 Chloroflexota bacterium
ATCAACCTGACGGCTGCCGAAAGCACGAACGTCGCGATTGTTGCCGGCGCCGCCTCCAAGTTGGGCTTCACGGCGCAGCCAAACGCCGGGATCGCCGCGCAAGCGTTCCCGATCCAGCCTGTCGTGGCCGTTCAGGATGCCGGCAGCAACACCGTGACCAGCGGCACGAACAGCACGGCGACGGTCAATCTGTCGCTCGGCGCTGGTGCGCCCCTGGGTGCCGTTCTTTCCTGCACGGGCGGCCTCGCGAAGGCGGCGGTTGCCGGCGCAGCGACCTTCAGCGGCTGCTCGGTCAACGCAGCCGGGACCTACACGATCGTCGCTACGGCATCCAATCTGGCGGTGGGCACCTCGCTCACGCCAGCGACGAGCAGCTCCTTCGTCGTCACGGCGCCCGGAGCCCAGATCACCCTGACCACTACGGCCAGCGTCATCACCTGGGGATCCGGGATTGTCCTGACCACCCAGTTCGGTGCCAACGGTGCGAACAAGACCTTCCAGCTCCAGCGCCTCCGCGAAGGCGTGGACTGGACCACCATCGCCACCCTTGTGACCGACTCATCCGGGCGATCGACCTTCGCCTACCGCCCGGCCACGAACAACTGGTACCGGGCGGTCTTTGCCGGCTCATCGGACCTCTTGGCCGGCATCAGCAACAGCCCGCGGACCGTCGTTCGCCAGATCGCACTCCTGCGGCCGACCAACGGCGGGGCAACCAAGTCGATCGCCCGGAACGCGTCCATCACATTCACTATCACCGATCGCCCGGCGCGAGCTGAGCTCACGCCCGCCTCGGTCAGGTTCGTCTTCTACCGCGTCGTAAGTGGCCGGTGGACGCTCATTGACTCGCGGGATCTCACCGTGGACGCTAACGGGCTGGCGAGGACGACGTTCACGTTCTCGACCTCCGGCCAGTGGTATGTCCGCGCTCGGGCGAACCCCACGCCGTACAACGCCAACAGCTTCTGGAGTCCGGTCGAGCGGTACAACGTTCGCTGACGCTCCATCCAGTCGGATCGCGAATATTGAGGTCCCTTCCACGCCGTGGAGGGGACCCCTCGTCGTTGGCGTGTGTCAAGGTCTCCGGCCGTTGGCGCTTCGGCTGGACTACATGAACTGCCGTAGCATACGCCTGCACATGTTACGATCGCGACCATGAGCAATCCCTATGTCTTCGCCAGCATCGATGCGTTCCGGGATCGAGGTGAGGAACGCACCGCTCTTGCTACCTGGTTCGAGGACGCGAACGAATGGCGGGCCATGATGCTCTTCGGCCGGCGCCGCGCCGGCAAGTCATGGCTGTTCCGCGCGTTTGCCCACGGTCGCGAAGCTGACATTTTCGTTGCGAGCACACGCGCCCTCGCTGACCAGCTGGCGGGCTTCTCGGATCTCCTCGAACGGGATGGGGAGCGACCGGCGCTCCCCGACCTCGAGTCATTCTTTCGCCTGCTCTACCGTCGGGCGCGTGATCACCGGCGCCTCGCCGTGATTGACGAGCTGCCCTACCTGTGGACTGCCGAGAAGAACCTGCCATCAATCCTCCTCAAGGTCATGGAGGAGGAAGCGTCCTCGTCGCAGCTCAAGCTCATCGTCGCGGGCAGCCACGTCGGGATGATGGAACGCCTGCTCGCCGAGAAGGAGCCTCTTCGGGATCGACTTCGGCCCCTGCGGGTGCGCCCCCTCGACTTCTGGAGCGCTCGGGAGATTCTCGGGCACGGGACGCCGGAGCAACTCTTGACCGCCTATGCGGTCGCCGGCGGCCTGCCGCGCTACCTCGCTGAGGTCGCCGGGGCCGCCGACCCAGTAGCACGCCTTTCGTCGCTTTGTCTCGATCCCCACGGACCTCTCTTTGACGAACCGCGCGCCATCCTCGCGCAAGAACTCGAGGTGCCGCACACCTATTTCTCGATCCTCTCGGTACTCGCGTCGGGCCCGCAGCCATGGCGGGCCCTGGTATCACGCTCCGGTGTGGAATCAACCCATCTGGCACGCTATCTCCGGACGCTCGAGAACCTCGGGCTCGTCACGTCGAAGGCACCTGTCACCGATACCGCGGTCGGCCGCAACAAGCTCTACGAGCTTGATGATGGGTTCTTGAGATTCTGGTTTCGCTTCGTGTTTCCGTTTCAAGCGGATCTTGAGGCAGGTCTCGCGGCGGCCACCGTGCTCTCGACCGAGATCCGACCGGACCTCGCTGGCCACCTGGCCCCAGCGATCGAGGAGATCGCGCGAGACTGGGTGCGACGTACGGGCTTTGCTGGAGCAACCCGAGTCGGGTCTTGGTGGGGTCCGGCGCTCGACGTCTTCCGGGCATCCGGGGAGAGGACGAGCGAGGAGATCGACGTCGTCGGGATCGCTCGAGGTCGCGTCTCAGTGGTCGGCGAGGTCCGCTGGCGCAGCGAACCCATGGGCGCCGGAATCTTGGGCGAGATCGAACGCTTCAAACTGCCGGCTCTGCGCAAGGCAGCCAAGGTCGCGGCTCAGCCTCTGATGCTTCTGGTGAGCCGGTCCGGGTTCACCGAGGGCCTCCATGCGGCAGCGACAGCCGAGAAGCACATTCGACTCCTCGACCTCGCGGATCTGGTCGCCGGATGACTCAACAAGCGGCGGTATCAAGTGATCCACGACTCTCCGCCGACGCGCCCGTGGTCCGTGAGGTGCCATACGATGCCACTCGACACAGACGGCATCTAATGGCATTATCGGCCTGTGATTGATCGACCGTATCGCACCGCCGCTGAAGTCGCCCTGGAGTTGGGTGTCAGCCTTCGGACAGTGCGGCGCTGGGTCGCCGATGGTCGGCTGCCGGTCACTCGGGTCGGTCGGTCCGTGCGGATCCCGGTCGCCGCGTATCGCGAGACGCTCCAGATCGGGGAGGTCGCTGCCGACTACGTGGCGGGGGGTATGGCGACGGGGTGGCCGGACACGCCAGAGCGGCTGGTCGAGCAGCGTCGCATCGCGGCTGACCTCATGGATCGACTCGCCGCGCAGGGCCAGCCGCCAACCGGTCCGTCGGACACGGCGGACGCGATCCTCGACGCCGTACGTGATGAATTCGGGACTGACCGGCTTCAGGCTCGATGAGGGCGGTCGTCATCGATGCCAGCGTCGTCCTCCGCTGGCTCCTGCTCGACGAGGTGGACCGAGCGCCGGCCCTCGCCGTGCGCGATCGAATCCAGGCCGGCCTGCTCGACCCCTCCCAGCCACCGCATTTCCCGATGGAGGTCGCGTCGGCCCTCGTCGCGGCCGCCCGGACCGGTCGGATCTTGTCGTCCGCGGTCGTCCCGCTGATGCGGTCGCTCGAGGCATTTAGACTCGACCCGATGGCCCCCGGCGACTTCGCTGCAGCCGCGGCCGAGGCCGCGCTCGAACTCGGACTGCGCGTCCCGGACGCCGGCTACATCGTGTGCGCGCGGCGAACCGGGGGCACCCTGATTACAGCCGACCGGCGACTGTTCGACGCTGCGCTCGGATCGGGCGTGGCTGCGGCCTCGCTCGACGAGCTGGCCGCCTGAGGCGATAGGCCGTCGCGAGCCTCAGGGTCGGCCGGCCGGGAGCCACAGGATCCCGTCGCCGGGCCATGGACCGGGACGGCTTGCGAGTGCGTCGCGGAGCGCATTGCTGGGCACGGGGAACGCCACACGCACGGTGGCCGGAAGGGCGCGAATGACCGCCCGATTCCGGTGGGTCGGCGGGAGGACCAGGATGGCGTGGACGTCGACATCGGGCCCGGCGGTGGCCTGGACCGCCGCGCATTTCTCGTGCGCTTCGCGCGCCAGTTCCTCCCAACGTTCGATCCGCGTTTCGATCTCGAAGAGCACGATCTGCCGAGCTCCGTCGAGGCGAATGTCGGTCGAGCGACGAGCAGGACCCGGCCCTGTGCTGGGAACGGGCGCCTCGATGGTCGCGCGCCAGCCAGGGTGGCGGAGCCGGAGGAGAGTTTCGATCAGTCGGGCATGCGCGGCGTCGCGGATCATCGGCTCGGCGTCCGCGTACAGCGCCATCTTGTAGGTTGCGCCGAGGGTAGCGCACGCTCGGGCGCGGATTCTTGGGCCGACGTCCTCGTCGCCGGCCTCGAGGCGGCAGATCACCGAGCGGGCGACACCGATCGAGCTGGCAACGGCCGCCTGGCTCACGCCGATTCGGAGTCGGAGTGCACGGAAGTCCTCTCCGAAGCGTCGAACCGTTCGTCGGAGGGCCCGGTCGCCCTCGAAGGTCGCCTTGCGACTCATCCGGTTGTCGGTTGCGGCCATGCGATTCCTCGTCGTTCGGGGCGGGCACGGGTCACGCATCCGGCGGTCTGCGTTCTGGACAGCAGACCAAACGGCGGTTATCTGGGGGTCATCTGCCACGAGAACTCGACGTTGGCCAAGGGCGGACAGCCTGGGGAGCTCCGGGGACCCGGAGGACCTCAGTGTCGGCTCGTCACGCCCCACGGACGGCTCCCCGGGGCACGTTGTTGCCGGTCGTTGCCGGTCGTTGCCCGTCGTTGCCCGGCTTTGCCTCGTGGCGGGCTCCTCGTCAGGCCCGTGACGAACTTGCTCCCGACGCGGATTGCCGGGCACCCAGTTCGAGCCGGTCGTGAGCGATCGATTTGCGGAATTGGTTCTTCAGCGAAGAACCGTGCGCGCGCGCCGCGCTACGCCACGTGCACCCCGAACAGCCCCAGCGCGCTGACCCCGAGCAGCACCAGGTCCAGGGCAATCACCAGCCCCACGGCGCCCCAGGCCAGGACATTCGCCACGCGTCCGTTCCGATGCTTGCCCATGATTCGCTCGTCGTTCACGAGCAGGACCATGAACACGAGCACGATCGGCAGCAAGAGCCCCTGCAGGTTCTGCGAGGCCACGATCAGCGGCAGCAGATCCAGCCCGGGGATGAGCACGACCAAAGCGCCGACGCCGAGGACGAAGGTGTAGATCCCGAAGAACGCGCGGGCGTCCTCGAAGCGCTTGTCCACACCCGATTCCCAGCCGAACGCCTCGCAGATCACGAACGCCGTGGAGATCGGCAGGATCGTGGCCGCGAGCACGGAGGCTCCGAACAGCCCGACCGCAAACAGCGCCGTGGACAGCTCGCCGGCCACCGGCCCAAGCGCTCGTGCCGCGTCCTCGGCGCTATCGATATGGCCGCCGACCGCGAAGACGGTGGTCGCGGTCGCCACGA
>JAQBHC010000046.1:0-6550 GCA_032128175.1 Chloroflexota bacterium
CCAGGCCGCGCAGAGCCTCAACGATCGGCCCGTACGGAAGCCCGCCATCGCCGACGTTGGTGCATCCGCCGCGGATGACCCGCATCCCGCGGTCGGCGGCGTAGGTCATCAACTCCCCGATCAAGCGGGTCTTGCCAACGCCGGCCTCACCAGCGACCAGAATGGGCACCATCCCGCCGTCGATCACGGCGTCGACGGCGTCGCGTAATGCCGTCAGCTCGATCGATCTGCCGATGAAAACCGGGCTAGAAATCCGCGCGGACACGCTGCCCATCATAGGCGGCCATGACGGCCACTCGACCGAGGCGACCCCTTCACGGTTGGGCGATGCGCGTCCGCTGGCGCTCGGCGTGCCGAATGGCGATCCAGTGGAACACGTCTCGCGCCACTGCAATGCGGCGAACGGCGGCGATGATCGTCACAGCGAGCGATGTCCTTGGCGCCCCGCCGCGACTCAATCGCGCTTCTTGTGCCCAAGGATTGGGCTGCAGGTCTCGGATGTGGTCTCTGGCCAGGAATTCGACGATCGTTGGATGCATGGCTTCGTCCCTCTCGTGCGATCCGGGAACTCCCGCGATCGATGGGACCACTGTGCAGTTCGGGCATGGTTGAGGGCATCGTGCAAACCGTTATTCTCGCCGCCCTCGAACCGTTATTTCGCGCGGTCCCGGCCCCGCGACCGTTAGGAGACGATCGGGCCGCCCGTGTTCAGCGACCTCGCTGCCAGGACTTGCCTTCGGTCACGACCGACGGGGCGTACACGATCTCGACCGCCTGCATCTCACGGAGCGTCCGGGCGCCGAGCGCGGCCATCGACTGGCGCAGGGCGCCCATGAGGTTCTGTGAGCCGTCACTAACTCCGGCCGGACCGAACAGGATCTTGTCCAGGGTCCCAACGGTCCCGACCTTGATCCGCGTGCCGCGGGGCAGGACCGGTGAAGGAGCAGCCATGCCCCAGTTGACCCCGCGACCCGGGGCCTCGGCGGCCCGCGCCAAGGGCGAACCCAGCATCACGACATCGGCGCCGGCGGCGATGGCCTTCGCGATCTCCCCGCCACGGCGCATGCCGCCGTCCGCCACCACGGGCACGTAGCGGCCCGTCCGTTCCAGGTAGGCGTCCCGTGCCCCGGCAACGTCGGCAATCGCCGTGACCTGCGGGATCCCGATCCCGAGCACCTCGCGGGTCGTGCAGGCCGCGCCGGGTCCGACGCCTACGAAGATGGCCGCTGCGCCCTGCTCCATGAGCAGGAAGGCAGCCTCGGCATTCGTGGTATTGCCCACGGCCACGGGGATCGGCATGAACCTCGTGAACTCCTCGAGCGATAGCGGGTCGTACCCGGTCGCGAGATGACGCGCCGACGAAACCTGCGACTGGACGAGGAACAGGTCGGCGCCACGCTCGGCGCAGAAGGGCCCCCACTTGCGGGCTGCTCCGGGCGTGGACGACACGGCGACCCGGGATCCGGTCGCGCGGATCTCTTCGAGGCGTCGCGCGACGAGGTCGTCCCGGATCGGCGCCCCATACGCTTCGGTGAGGACGTCCTGGACTTCGTCATCCTCGGCAGAGGCGATGCGCCCGAGGATCTCGGCGGGTTCCTCATAGCGGGTCTGGATGCCTTCGAGGTTGAGAATCGCCAGACCGCCGAGGCCCGCGAGGGCGCCGGCAAAGGCCGGATCGACCACCGCGTCCATCGCCGAGGCGAGCACCGGGATCGACAGGTCGAGGCCGCAGAACTGCTGGCTCAGATCGACGTCGTTCGGTTCGATCGTGCTCGTCCCGGGAGCCAGCGAGATGTCCTCGAAGCCGTAGGTCGCGCGAATGGCGTCAAGCTTCGAGCGGAAGGCGGGCAGCAGCAGGGAGGTGGGCGCGCCGCGTTGATCGATCATCCTGGGCACCTCCTCACGCTCGCCGGACGGTTCCGGAAGTCTACCAGCGGGCCGCTCAGCGAAGTCGGAACGACGCAGCCCGATCCGGGTTTGCCTCCAGCCACTCGACGAAATCGATCGCTCGGACGTAGGCCGGCCAGGTCACCCTGGCGCGGGCTGCCTGGAGGTCGAGCCACTCGAATGCGTTGTGCTCCTCGGACAGCCGGACTTCCGCATCGGCACCCACGCGTGCCGCGAAGACGGCCTCAACGAGCAGGACGTCGAGCGAGGCTTCGTGGAAGGTACTGACGATGTCGGTCTCGAGAAAGGCCTCCAGGTCGTCGCCTCCGAGGCCAGTTTCCTCGGTGAGCTCGCGCAGTGCCGCATCCACGATTCGTTCGCCGGGCTCGACCTTGCCCGTCACGCACTGCCAGATGCCCGCGTACCTGCGCCCCGGAGCGCGGCGGATCAGCAGGATCTCAAGGTTCCCGGACGGGGCGATGCGGTAGACCCAGCACGCGGCGATATCCGGGCGAAGGCTCATGGCGTCGGCCGGACCTGGAACTCCGTCGCGATGCCGTGGAGCTGCTCGAGATGCATGAGGTCATGGACTCCCGCGAACAGCAGCCACTCCCCGCACCGGAGACGGCCGACCTGGGGATGCTCGAGTGGGCACGGATCCACCTCGTGGCCGGCAATGGACCGGGCCGCCCGTTCGACGACCCGCTGGCTGGCACCGATGCGCCGGATCAACGCCGCACGACCGACGGCTCGCTCGCCGGGAAGACCCGGCACGACGGCGGGGGCGTCCGCCGGGAAGCGGCCCTGCGCCGCGAGGGCACCGGCCATGGACAGTCCGGCGCGCGAGTCCGCCGCGTGTCCGATCGCCTCAGCGACGTTCCAGTCTCCCTCGCCACCGGGCGCCAGGAAGGCAGCCTCTGGTAGCAACGCGGCGATGGCCGCCAGCGCCTCCGCGGTGACCGCAAGTTGCGCCACCACGCCGGCGGCACTGCCGGCGCCAGCCCTTCGTCGGACCTCGCGCCGAACGGAAATGAACTTGCCCGCCTCGATCCCGCGGAAGGCAGCGACGGCATCCGGCGCGCCGGATTCGAGATCATCGAGCCACATGCGGGGATCATAGTCGGACGGCCGAGCGCGCCACGCCCTGATCCGAGGGCGCGCGCTCGGTTCCGCGGCGCCAGCGACCGAAACAGGGCGCGGGGAGCCGCATGAACGGTCAGCGTGCGGTGCGACCCGGCCGTCGGGAGGAACCGTCGATCCCGAACGCTGCCCGTTCCAATTGCGACCTTTACGGCGTTCCGTCCGGGCATGCGGTCATTTCTGAACGCAAGGCGCGCAGAATCAGCGAGTACAGAACAGCCGACCGGGGTTCCGCGGTCGCACCGCTCTCCTGTCGTTCAGAGAACCGGAGCTGCCATCTCACCCGGGGTCGTATGGGGGCGCGAGGCGCCCGCCTGCCGTCCGCGGCGCACGGTTCCGCGGCGCTGCCCGCGGCTGCGGCGTCGGCCCGAGCCCCATCGCTCCCCCACCGTCATCGTCGCCCGCTCGCCATCTTCAGGGCGTCCGGCAGCCCACGCAGTCGCCACATGGCCGCGACTCCGACGATCGGACCGATGGCGAGCGAACCGAAGGCGATTCGCCAGCCCGTCCCGTCTCCCGGATCGAGCGCCCCGACGGAAATGATCGTCGCGGCTGTCAGCACGAACCCGATGGCCGTCTGGAGCGACAGCGCCGAGCCAGCGGTCCCTGGAGGCGCGAGTTCGGACACGGCCACCGAGAACTGTGCCGAATCGGCCACGACCGTGATGCCCCAGACCACGGCGAGCGCCAGGACGATGGCGGGTGGCCCACCGAACGTGAACCCGATGAGGACGGCGCAGGTCCCGCTGATCGCCATCGACACGATCGTGATCGTGGTCCGACCGAGGCGGTCGGACAGGGCCCCGCCAGCGATGCACCCGATGCCGCCGGCTGCGATGACGACGAAGGCGGCGAAGGCAGCTCCGGCGTCGTCGCGTCCGCTCGAAGCTGTGAAGCTGGCCGCTAGAAAGAGCGGCACCCACGTCCACATCGCGAAGAGCTCCCACATGTGGCCGAGGTACCCGAGGTTGGCGAGTCTGACCGAGGGTTCGCGGAACGCCCGAGCCGCGATGCGAAGACTAAATCGAGGCGACGGCGCATCGAAAGGCCCGGCTTCAGCGCCCGTGAGCACGGCGGCCCCACCGAGAAAGGCGGCCACGGAGGTCCAGGTCACGATGACGCGCCAGTCGGCTCCGGTTAACGAACCGAGCGCCCGGAACAGGTGCGGAAGAGCGGTGCCGACCGTCAGCGCGCCGATGAGTACCCCGATCGCCATCCCACGACCAGCCCGGAACCACCCGGCCACGAGCTTCATGCCCACGGGATAGACGCCCGCAATGCCGACTCCGGTCATGAACCGAAACGGGAGCGCCGAGACCGGGTCGGACGCCAGCCAGGCGAACCCGAGATTCGCCGCCGCGGTTACGACTGCGCCCCAGAAGAACAGCCGATCGCCGCGAATGACGTCGGCCGCTCCTGTGGCGGCGAGTAGGAGGGCGCCAACCGCGAAACCGATCTGCACGGCCACGGTCAGCATTGCGAGGTCGAGCCCTTGGACCTGCCACTGCTGGCGGAGCAGCGGGGTCACGGCCGCCGAGCTGAACCACGGCGCCTCGGCCAGGAGGATTCCGATCGACAGGACCGCGAGGACCCGCCATCGACCCGCGGGCTCAGTGGCGGGAGCGGCGGGGCCGCGGCCTGCCGGGCCGTCGTCCGATGTGAAGGTCGTGGTTCGCGTCACGCGCGCCCCGATGGCCGGTGGCGTCCAGCCCATTTGGTGGAGCCGCTACAACCGCTCGAAGCGCTCGACCGGGACGACGAACACGGTGGCGCCGCCGACTTCGACCTCGAGTGGGTACGGCATGAAGAACTCGCCCGGCTCCATGATCGGCGGCATCGGGTTGACGACCTGCGTGCGCGAGGTGCAATTGGCCCGAACCACCTCGAGCACCGGCTCTACTTGTTCTTCCTCGACACCGATGATGACCGTCGCATTCGATTGCTTGAGAAAGCCCCCGGACGACTGCAGGCGCGTGGCGCGGTGGCCCTGCTCCAGCAACGCGTCAACCAGCGGCCCGGCGTCCTCGTTATGAACGATCGCGACGATGAGCTTCATGCTCCGAGTATAGGCACGAGCGTCGCGTGCGGTCGTCAACCCGACCGGGGCTCCGGTGTACGATGCGACCCGCCCTGCCATGCGCTGATCGCGGGCAGATCGCCCGCCTTGGGCGTGTGGCGCGAGACCGACCGCCACCCTCAGGAGCCGTCAGTGACCGATCGAGACAAGGCAACCACCAGCGCCGACATGATGCTCGCCGGTGCGATCGCAGCGGCGGCGCACGCCTCCGGGCCGGAACGCGCCCTCGACAGCATCCTGCAGGCGGCCGTCTCGCACGCCGGTGCCGAGCAGGGCGTCGTGGTCCTGTGGGACGACGAACGCGGAAGCCTCGCGCTCGCGGCGTCGGTCGGATACTCCACCGAGGCTGCGGCGGTGTTCGAGACGGCCGTGGCATCGAACGTCGAGCATCCCGTCGCTCGAACCGCACACGGCCAAACCTCGATCGTTGGAGCCGCGGATACCGGCGCCGACGGATCGGTCCTCGCGACGGCGAGCTGGCCACTGCGCGTCACGAGCGAGGGTGTCGAGGAACCGCTCGGTGCCGTGTCGCTCAGCGGACCCGCTTCATGGACACTCGGCGAGGGCCAGGCATCGACGCTCGCCGCGATCGCCGACCTGATTGCCATCACGGTCGATCGCGCCCGTCTCGCGGCCGCGGCCCGGGAACGGACCGAGTGGCAGGATCGGATGGCCCACACGGACGCACTGACCGGGCTGGCCAACGCCCGCACGCTGTCACGCATCCTCGAACTCGAGATCGCGCGAGCCGGTCGCCAGGGCACGGACCTCTCGATTGCCCTGTTCGATGTCGACGGGCTCGCCGCCGCCAATGAAGCGGGCGGGCCTGCTGCCGGTGACGACATCCTCCGCGAGGTCGCCGCGACCCTTGCGGAGTCGGTTCGACTCGTGGATACCGTGGCGCGCTGGGGTGGGGACGAATTCCTCGTGGTTGCCCCGGGTTCTGCCGGAATGACCGTGGCCCAGCGCGTCCTCGATGCGCTGGCGGCCCGTTCCGACGACGCCCGCCGGATCTCCGTATCGGCCGGCGTCGCACGCTTCCCCGCCGACGGGGCCTCATCCGAGACGCTTGTAGCGGCCGCGGAGGCCGCCCTGCAATCGGCCAAGACCGCCGGACCGGGAGGGCTCGCGGCCGCCGAGGCCGGCTGACCGCTTCAGGACCGGCTTGCAGTCCCCAGCGCGACGGATTGAGGGGCTGGGTCCATGAGGTCGAGCACTGCCGCGAGCGCGGCCTCGAAGACCTCGTCCGCGTCCCGGTCGGCATCTATCACGATCCACCGCCCAGGCTCGGCATGGGCCATCTCCAGGAACCCCGCCCGGACCCGAAGGTGAAACGCGAGATCGAACGCCGTCTCGAAGCGCGTGTGGCTGGCCGGAGGCTTCCGGCTGAGGCCGGATTCGGCCGGGAGGTCGAGAAGAAGCGTTCGGTCCGGAACGAGTCCACCG
>JAQBHC010000047.1:0-12017 GCA_032128175.1 Chloroflexota bacterium
CCACGCGCGCGAGGACCGGGTCACGATGAACCGATGACACGCGCCGCGTTCCATCAAGTCCCGCCAGCTCAGCCGCAAGATCACACGTGCGGGCCGGGTCAACGGCCCCCAACTCGGCCCGCAGGGCGGCGACGAGATCCCGATCCGCGCTGCTCAAGGCGCCCCGCTCAGGCTCAGGCCGACCGCGCGGCGACGGGACGCCGACGCGCCGCCACTTCGCGCTCCGCGATCCGCAGGACGACCTCCGCGAGGCGCGCCGGGTCGTGGTGGTGGGCGTTCACCGAGTCCACCACGTTCTCCGTTACGAGAGTCGGCACCGGATCGACATTCGGTGGCCATCGAAGTCGGACGGATTCGGCCACCCAGTCGCGCGGGACTCGCGCATCGAAGCGGTCATTGGCAAGTACGAGATCAATGATCCCCGGCGCGGAGTGGGCCACGAGCGCCTCCACGTGGTCCGCGAGGTCGTAGCCGGCCGTCTCCCCCGCCTGCGTTGCGACGTTGCAGATGTACAGCCGCAGCGCCGTGGCGGCGATCAGCGCATCGCGGATTTGCGGGACAAGGAGGACCGGTAGCAAGCTTGTGAACAGGCTTCCCGGGCCGAGCACGATGATGTCGGCCGCCGCGATGGCCGCGAGGGCGTCGGACGACGGCGCGGCATTGGTCGGCGTGATCCACACCCGTTCGATGCCCGGCGTGCGCATCACGTGCTGCTGGCCGGATACCACGACGCCGTTTCGCGTCCGCGCGTGCAGGGTGATCGGCGTCGGCGATACCGGCAGCACCTGGCCACGGACCGCCAGGACCCGGTTCATGCGCCGGACGCCCTCCTCGAAGTCCCCGCCCTCGACGGCGGTCAGTGCAGCAATCAGCAGGTTCCCGATGGCGTGCCCGCCAAGGGCGCCGGGCGCAGTTTCCACGGGTTGCCCAACCTGCTCACGGGGGCCGGGGAAGCGATAGCTGAGGAACTCGCGCATGAGTGGCTCGGCGTCAGCCAGCGCCGCGATGCAGTTTCGAATATCCCCGACCGCGGGGATCCCAAGCTCATTTCGGAGCGTTCCGGATGAGCCGCCGTCATCGGCGACCGTGACGATTGCGGTGATGTTGCTGGTGTGCTCCTTCAGGCCCCGCAGCAGCGCGGACAGGCCGGTCCCTCCACCGATCGCGACGATTCGTGGGCCACGGGCCAGCAGGCGCTTCTGATAGAGGACCTCCACGAGCGGCTGCTCCTCATCGGCCGCGCGGAGCGGCTCGGTCACGGCACGAAGGACACGCCCGCCCCCAATGAAGACCAGTGCGACGCCCAGCGTTCCGACGATCAGCCCGCGCAGCGGGTATGGAAGGAACTGCAGGGTCATCGCGTCGATCAGGAGGCCGGCCAGTCCGGCCGGGTGAATGTCCGCGCTGACCTGTCGGACCACATGGGCCACGGCCAGGGCCAGGAGGAACAGACCAGCGAAGACGACGCCGAGCCAGCGCTTGATGCCGATTCCCGGCAGCAGCCAGCGGCGCAGGTTCATCGACGCTCCAGCTCGCGATGAAATACCCCGACGAACCCGTGGCCCTGCTCACGCAGCCACGTCGCGAGCTCCTCGACGAGGACGATGGAGCGATGCTGGCCTCCGGTGCAGCCAACGGCAATGGTCAGGCGGCTCTTGCCCTCGTCCTCGAAGGCGGGGATGGCGAACGCCAGGAGCGGCTTCAGTAGCTCCAGGAACTGGCCCGTGGCGGGCTGCCCGAGCACGAACTCCCGGACCGGCTCCGTCAGGCCGGACCGTTCGCGCAGTTCGGGCACGTAGTAGGGGTTCTGCAGGAACCGGGCATCGAACACCAGGTCGGCTTCGAGCGGCACGCCGAACTTGAAGCCGAAACTGAGGAGCTGGATGGTCATCCGATCCGGCTCAAGCTCCCCCAGCCGGGCGAACAGGCGCTCGCGGAGTTCGCGCAGCGACAGGTCGGACGTGTCGACCACGATATCGGCCTCGGCCCGCACGGCGTCGAGCTGCTGGCGTTCCTCGGCGATGGCGGCTGCGACCCCCCGGCCCTCGCCGAGTGGATGTCGATGGCGCGTTTCGGAGAACCGACGGATCAGGACCTCGTCGCGGGCCTCGAGGAAGAAGACCTGCGGCCGGATCCCGCGGCCTTCGAGAGCGCCGCGCGTGGCCCGATACGCGGCCTCGGCATCGCCGGCACGCACGTCGAGCACGATCGCGACACGTGCGAACCGTGCCCGATCGGTCGACACGAGCTCCGCCAGCCCCGGCAGGAGTTCGCCGGGCAGATTGTCCACGACGAAGTAGTTGAGGTCTTCGAACAGCTTGGCCGCGGCGGTCTTGCCACCACCCGAGAGACCGCTGAGGATGACGACGTTGGCGTGCCCGGCATCGGGAGACGACAGGGCATCGGCGTCGTGGCCGTTCGATCGAGGGTGATCCGTGCTCGCCATGTCGGTCAGTCTACGCTCGACCGAGAGCGCCTCAGCGCCCGCTCCGCTTGATCACCACGATCGTGCCCTCGAACAGGAGGTAGAGCGTGAGCCCGAGCACGGCCGGACTGACGAGATCGCCGCCTGGGGTCGCAATCGCGGCAAAGACGGCGATGCCAAGCACGATCAGGCGGCGGGACCGGCGCAATCGCTCGGAGGTGACGATGCCGACGCGCGACAGCCCGACCAACAGGATCGGAAACTCCATCAGCAGCCCGAAGGCGAGCGACATCGTGCTCACGAAGTCGAAGTACTCGCGCGCGGTGAGCAGCGGCTGGAGGTCCGGCGTCTGGAAGGACAGGAGGAACCCGGCTGCGTACGGAAGGATCAGATAGGCGATGGTCACGCCGACGGTAAAGAACACGAGTGCCGCGGGGATCCACGGCAGCACGGCCCGTCGCTCGGAAGCCGTCAGGCCGGGCGACACGAATCGCCAGACGTTCCAAAGGATCACTGGCATCGCCAGGATCACGCCGACGATCAGCGCGATCCGAATCCGGATCGCGAACGGGTCGCCGATTGACGTGTATACGAGCGGCTGCTCGATCGGCAGCGGCGCTCGAAGAAAGGCGATGAGCGTCTCTCCGGCCATGAAACCGACCACGGTGCCCAGGCCCACGCCAAGGAGCGACCAGGCGATCCGGTTGCGCAGCTCGGAGAGATGACCAACCAGGGACATCGCGCTCGCGGCCGGTGGTTCATCCCCGGGGCTCAGGGCAGGGCTCGCCGGGCTCTCGGAGCTCGATGGATCCGTCGAATCGATCAGGCCGGCCTCGGCTACGCTGACCGACTGGTCCGGCGCGACATCACCTACCGGCGCACGCTCAATCGACTCCTGATCGTCTTCCATGCGTTGGGACGTCGGGCTGTGGCCCGATCAGGATGCCGGCGTCTCCGGCTCAACGCCGGATTCAGTCTCGTCGGCAGCGGCCGGTTTATCGGTGGCGGCCGGCGTGTTGGCCGGGGCCGCGGACTGGAGCACGTTCGGCTTCGGCGCCTGCGGCATAGAAGGGTCGATGGTTGCCGCCTCTTTGACGTCGGTCGCGGCCTTCCTGAACTCCCGGATCCCCTTGCCGAGCGCGTTTCCGACCTCGGGAAGTTTGCCCGGGCCCAGGACGAGCAAGGCAATCACCAGGACGATGATGAGTTCTGGAGCCCCAATATTCCCGATGAACGGCATGGATTTCAAGCTCTCGGTGGGCCGTGGCGCAGCGCCTCGGAACAGTCGCTAGGGTAGCACAGGGAGGCGGGCCGCCCAGACGGCAGCGGCTCGCCTGAGGCGCTCCGCTGGGTCTGTCGAGTGGTCGTCCTCGGGGCCGATTCCGGCACCCGCAATCCCCCTCGATACATTCACCAGCAGCCCGCCCCCGACCCGGATCCCGGCGGGCTCGGCCGTCGCGTGGCCGTGCGCGAGAACCGGCTCCACATCTCCGCCCTGGGCTCCAACGCCGGGCACCAGGAATGCCAGACCGGGAGCCACGGATCTGATGTGTTCCATCTCGGCGGGCGCCGTGGCCCCGACGACCAACCCGACCGTGCCGCCGGGCCCCCAGCCGGCTGCCCGCCGCGCGACCCTGGCATAGAGCGGCTCTGCGGGCGCATCGCCGTCGGAAGCCACCATGAGCCCCTGCAGCTCCCCGGCACCGGGGTTCGAGGTACGGCAGAGCAGGTAGGCGAACCGATCGAGGCGCTCGAGCAGCGGCATCACGGCTTCGGACCCGAGATACGGATTGACCGTGACCGCATCCGCCCCGAGAACGTCGAAGAGCGCCACGGCCTGACGGGCCGCCGTGGACCCGATGTCACCGCGCTTGGCATCGGCGATGACCGGCAGATCGCTGGGTACCGAGGCTCGAATACGTTCGAGCGCGGCGAGTCCGGCGCTTCCGTGGGCCTCGAAGAACGCGAGGTTCGGTTTGATCGCCGCGGCGTATGGACCGGCGACCTCGATCAGGAGCCGGGCGAACCGCTCGAGCCCGGCAAGGTTTCGCGAGAAGCCACGGGGCAGATTCTCGACGTCGGGATCGATACCCAGGCACAGGACCGTCCCCGTTGCCACGCTCCGCGCGGAGAGCCGGTCAAGGAAGCCCCGTCCCACGGTCACGGAACCGCGGATTCGGAAGGGGCGCTCGTGGGCGTCGGTGCCGGCGTCGGCAACAGCTCGGTCGGGATCCACCAACCGGGGCGCGATGAGGCGTCAAGGCCTGCCGCGATCGTCAGCTGGAGAGCCTCGCCGTCGAGCGTGGGCGTCCCGGATGTCGATACGAGGGTGGCGGACCAGAGATCCGTCACGCCACCGTCGATCGAGAAGTAGGCGATCGAGTCACCTGCCGGTGACCAGACCGGATTGAAGCTTCGTTCGTCGTTGGTCACTCGAAGCAGCTCGGTTCCCCGCACGGCGTCCAGGATGACCACATCCGTGCCGAAGGAGGTCGTCCGGGTCGCGGCCACGAACCGGCCGTCGGGCGACCAGGCTGGTGACGTGTACCCGGGGCCGGTGAGGGATTTGGCGTCGCCGGTCGTCGTGTCGTAGCGCATCAGCACGGGTTCTCCACGCGAGCCATCGCGGGCGTTCTTCACGAACAGAAGGTATCGACCGTTCGGTGACCATGCCGGATCCTGGTGGCCGAGCGGAGAGTTCTGCGGTGCCTTCAGCGAGGTGAGCGCGCCGGTCGCCAGGTCCAATTCCTTGAGCACGATGTCGCTCTCGGTAGGATTGGGGCCATCCGTGACCACGACGATCTTCGTTCCGTCCGGCGATGCGACCGGCTGTCGAATGAAGTACGACCACGTATAGGTGCGCGTCGAGAAACGGCCGACCAGGAGTGCTTCGGGGTCGGCAGCGCCATCCGAACGCACCCGCATGAGCGTTGGCGTCTCCAGATTGAACCGGACGGACCGCCCGTTGACCGGCCAGCGACCCTGCTCATCGACCGTGCGGATGAAGTAGACCCACTGCCCATCAGCCGAGAACGACGGCATCGAGTCATGGCCGCCCGAGGTGAGCGGCGCCGCCGTCGCCCCGCGCTGGAGCCAGAGGTTCCCGGACTTCACGTACAGGATGGTGCCGAGGACGTCAGCCCGCGGATCCACGATCACGACGTTGGATGGCGTTGGCGTTCGGACGGGACCGCTCGACCCCCTGGAACCGGCGAGGAACCCGAGATTCCCCGTCAGGACGGCCAGGCTGAAGGTGGCCACCACGATGAGACCGATCCCGGCAGCGAGATCCGCCCGGGGGAGTCCCGCCAGCCCGCGCAAGACGCTCCCGCGCGAGGCGCTCCCGCCCGAAGCCCTCCCCCTGCCCGGCTTTCGACGCCGGTTCATGCGTCGTTGCCCGGCCCGACCACGGTCCCCGCCACCGTCCCGCTCACCACCCCGACCACCGTCTCGATCAACGGCCGCCCGGGCCCGACTGCCACCGGTTCAGCGGAGCTCGACCCGAGCGCTTCGGGGTGTCGCCCGCTCGGCGCGACATCGCGAATCTCGAGCTGCAGCGACTCCACGCCCCCGAACCGCCGGCTCATGAGTCGAGCCACGACGTCCACTCGATCGCCCGCGACCACCTGCGTCGCCAGCTCGGGCCAACCAAAGGCGATTCCGTCGAGCACGTCGATCCGACGCTTCAGGACGAGCTGGGTGTGACCCCCACCGGCCTCCCGGGCACGGGTGACGGTCAGCCCCAGGACGGCGACCAGCGGCTCGGTGTTGCCGACTCCCCACGGGCCCAGGCGAGCAAGTCCGGCATGGAGCCCGTAATCCACGGCGAGCGCGTCGAGGGCCAGATCGATTCGCAGTACCGGCTCGGTCTCCCGTGGCTCGGCGGCGAGCGCGAGGGCGAGAAACCGCTCTCGGAATGCCGGCCAATGGTCAGCCGCGATCTCGAAGCCGGCTGCGCCAGCGTGACCGCCATGCCGGATCAGCAGATCGTCGCAGGCGGCGAGGGCATCGGCAAGGTGGAGCGATCCATCGCCACGACACGACGCCCGCACGACGTCTCCGAGTTCGGCGCCCACGATCGCCGGGCGGCCGCGTTCATCGGCCAGTCGCGCGGCGACAAGCCCCACGACGCCGATCGGCCACGGCCCGCGCACGATCGTTGCCGGGGCCCCCTCGACGACGTCCGGAGAGGTGCGGGCATCCGCGACCGCCTGCTTGGTCAGGTCTCGCCGCTCAAGGTTCGCGGCCTCGAGCACCGCGGCCAGGGCGGCGGCCTCGTCTGGGTCGGTTGCCAGCAGCAGCCGTGCGGCATCCATCGCCTCCCCCACCCGGCCGGCGGCGTTGATGCGCGGCGCGACAACGAACGACAGGGTCTCGACGTCAACGGCCGCGGGCGCCACGTTGGCGCGCGCCAGCAGGGCCGCCAGGCCGGGTCGAGCCGCGGTTCGGATGCGCTCGAGCCCGAGGCGAACGATGGACCGGTTCTCGCCGATGATCGGCGCGACGTCGGCAATCGTTCCGATGGCCGCCAGCTCAGCGAGCGCCAGGGCTTCCGGACCATCCCCTAGCATCAGGCGCGCCAGGGTAAAGGCGATTCCTGCGCCGGACAGGCGCGGATCCGGGTAGCGGCTCTCCGGGCGATGCGCATTGACGATGGCCAGCGCGGCGGGCAGGACCGTGGGGACTCGATGGTGGTCCGTCACGAGCACATCAATGCCGAGCGCCTGGGCCCCAGCAATCTCGGCAACACTCGTCGACCCGGTATCCACGGTCACGATGACCCCGGCACGTTCCCGCTGAGCAACGCCCACGGCGGCCAGAGACAGGCCGTGGCCCTCGTCGAGCCGCGACGGCACGTACGGGACCACCGTCACGCCATAGGCTCGAAGGGCGAGCGTCAGGACCGCGAGGCCCGTGATCCCGTCAGCATCGAAGTCGCCGAACACCAGGACCGTCTCGGCCGCCGCCCGAGCCTGCTCGATGCGGGCCAGGAAGATCTCGGCATCGGGCAGGAGATGCGGATCGTGGAGACCCTCTGAAGGTGCCCCGAGATGCCTGGTCAGGGCCGCTGCGTCCTCGACCCCACGGCGCATGAGCAGCCCGGCTGCCCAGGGTCCCAACCCGGCGCCGGCCACGGCCGCGACGAGATCGTCCGGTGGCGAGGTCGGCTCGGGAAAGGCCCAGCGGGCCCGCTGCTGGAGCACCGCGTCAGGATGCCACGGCCGACTGCACGGCCGCTCTCGGTTGAATTACGCGGAGGCTCGGCGGCCGACGCGCGAACCGCCGCTGCGAGCGCGCTGGCGATCCTCGCGCTCTTGCCAGACAACGAGGAGCGGACTCGCGTTGAAGATCGATGAGTAGGTTCCCGAGACGATGCCGATGAGCAGCGCCAGCACGAACTCCTCGGTCGCCGATCCACCGAAGAGGAGCAGTGCGGTCAGGGTCAGGACCACCGTGAAGCTGGTGGTCACCGAACGGCCGAATGTCTGCAGGAGTGAGTGGTTGACGATCTCGGCGAACGGCTCGCCTGCGTGGCGGACCTTGTTTTCGCGCACCCGGTCGAAGACGACGATGGTGTCGTGGACGCTGAACCCGATGACGGTCAGCATCGCCGTCACGAACAGTCCGTCGATTTCGACGTCGAAAAACGTGCCGAGGATGGCGAAGACGCCGAGGACCACGATCACGTCGTGAACCAGCGCCACGAGCGCGGTGACGCCGAACTTGACGTCCCGGAACCGGAAGGTGATCCAGGCCAGGATGCCCAGGCTGCCGACGAGGATCAGGATGATGGCCTGGTTGATGAGGTCAGCGCTCACGACAGCACCGATCGAAGTCAGGGAGCGCTGTTCGGCGATCGGCCCCAGGGCCGCCTGCAGGCCCGTCGCGATACGGCCGATCTCGCCGTCGGTCGGGACCTGGGTGTTGCCGAGTGGCGCCGCCGTCGGCGTAGGGGACGGGCTGGACTCGGGCGTCGCTGAAGGTGCCGCGGACGCGCCGGTACTCGCGGCCGGAGAACTGGCAGGCTCGGCGGTCGCCGTTGGGGCGGGCGATGGCGACGGCTGGATCCCGAGCAGGTCCAGTTTGGACAGTCGCATGTCGAAGAACCCGGCCCCGGTCAGGACAACCGTCGCGTCAGCCTGGCCGAGTTCGGCGAGCTCGGCGCGAACCTGCGCCGTCGTGACGTCCGGGTCGGCGAAGCGGATCGACCAGGTGGTCCCTCCGGTGTAGTCGATCGAGAACTTCAGGCCGGCCTCACCGCCGCTGAACGGCGTCAGGAGGATGAAGATGAGGCCAGGGATCATGAGCAGCAGGGAAAACGCAAAGAACCAGCGGCGTTTCCCGATGACGTCAAACACCCGGGGTCACTCCGCGCCGCGCGGGTCGACCGGTCGGACGGTACGTGAACTCGCTTTCCGAAATCCCGTACAGGCGAGCCTTGCGTGCCCAGCTCCGCGCCACGATGACGCGCAGGAGGGTCCGCGTGACCGTAATCGCCGTGAACATCGAGACGAGTACGCCCAGGATCAGGACCAGGGCGAAACCCTGGATCACCGACGAGCCGAAGAAGTACAGGATGGATGCGGTGATCAGGCTGGACACGTTGGAGTCCAGGATCGAGTTCCAGGCCCGGGAAAAGCCGGCTTCGATCGCCTGGGGCAGCGATTTGCCGAGGCGTAGCTCTTCCTTCGACCGCTCGAAGATCAGGATGTTGGCATCTACGGCCATGCCCACCGAGAGCACGAAGCCGGCGATGCCCGCCAGGGTGAGCGTCACCGGGATCAGCCGGAAGATCGCGAACACGACCAGCGCGTAATAGAGCAGGGCAACGCCCGCAATGGCGCCGGGCAGCCGGTAGTGCAGGAGCATGAAGATCAGCACGAGTCCGACGGCGATCCCACCGGCGAGGATGCTTCGGTCCAGGAATTCCTGGCCGAGCGTTGGCGCAATCGTGTCACTCGAGAGCTCCTCGACCGGGAACGGCAGGGCGCCGAACCGGAGCACGTCAACGAGCTGCTTGGCTTCCTTCTGTGGGAAGCCACCGATGCCGCCACTGGTGATCTGGACGTTGCCACCGGTGATCGGACCCTGGATCACCGGCGAGGAGATGACGGCCGAGTCGAGGACGATGGCAAACTGCTGATTGACGTGGCTCGCCGTCCAGCGCGCGAACAGGTCCGCGCCGGTCTGCTTGAGCACGAAATTAACCGCGCGGTTGCCCTGCTGGTCGGACCCGATGCTCGCGCTGTCCAATTGATCGCCCGAGAACAGGATGCAGATGGACGTCACAATGCCGTCGGCGGGACAACTGCCGGCCTCGGTCAGGTCGAGGGGCTGGCCCTGCGTAATCGTTGCGGACTGCGGGATCGGGACAAATTCAAGGCGCCCGGTCTGACCAACCAGCGCGCGGACCGATGCGGTATCGGTGAGCCCGGGGAGTTCGACCACGATCCGGTCAGTCCCGCTCGTGACGACGACGGGTTCGGCGACCCCGGTGGAGTTCACCCGGCGGTCCATGATTTCGCGTACGACTTCGAGGTCCGCGGCCGTCGGCGTCTTGCCGCCGGCGGGCGTGATGCGGTACTCGACCTTGAGGCCACCCTGCAGGTCGAGGCCGAGCTTCGTCTCGATCAGCCGTGAACCGCTCTCGCTATCGAGTCCGGGCAGCCGCAGTCGGGGCCAGAAGTCAATCACTAGGGCGAACACGCCGATGACGGCGATCAGGATCAGTGCGGTTCTGCGCATCGACGGCGGATGATACAGGCGCGCGCGTCCCGCTGCCCGCGAAGCCCGGTCAGGACTCCAGGCCGGCTTTGATCCGGCCGGCCATCACCGGTCCGATTCCCGGCAGGGCAGCAATCTGCTCGATCGGGGCCTCGCGTATCCGCTTCACCGACCCGAAGGTTCGGAGCAGGATCGACCGACGTCGCGGACCGACGCCGGGCAGGTCGTCGAACGCCGATCGGATCGAGGCACGGGCGCGCAGCTTGCGGTGGTACGTGATCGCGAATCGATGGGCCTCGTCGCGGATCCTCTGGACCAGGTAGAGGGCCTGGGAGGTCGTGGGGAGGAGGACGGGCTCCGGGCGATCCGGGCGGACCAGCTCCTCGCGTTCCTTGGCCAGGCCGGCCAGCGGCAGGTCATGGAGACCGAGCTCGTCGAGGACGATCTTGGCCGCATTCACCTGCGCGCGCCCGCCATCGATGATCACGAGGTCCGGCATGGCCCAGCGCTGCTCCTCCGCGCTCCCCTCTTGTCCCGTCTTCACGTTGCGGAACCGGCGACGAAGCACTTCCTGGTGGCTCGCGACGTCGCTCTGACCCTGAACCGTCTTGATCTCGAAGCGCCGGTACTCTCCCGTCCGCGGCCGGCCGTCCTCGAACACGACCATGCTGCCGACGCTGTTGGTGCCCTGGAAGGTGGAGATGTCGTAGCACTCGATTCGTTCGGGGAGCACCGGCAGCTCGAGGGCCGCGGCCAGCTCCTCGAGGGCGCCGAGCGTCTTGCCCTGATCGGCCAGCCAGCGAACCTGCTCGCGAGCGAGCATCTCGGCCGCGTTGCGGGTCGCCAGCGTCATCAGCTGGCGCCGCTCGCCACGCTGCGGCGCGTGAAGGCGGACGGTAGCCGCGCGCGCGCCCTCGGGGGTTGTGGCCGCGCGCCGGTCCGTGAGGAAGCGGGCGAGGTCGTCGGCGTCGGGGAGCTGGCGCGGAACGGCGACTTCACGTGGGACGCTCGTGGCGCGGCCGTAGTACTGGAGCAGGAATCCGGTCAGCACTTCTTCGTCGGTCGTGTCACGGGGTGAGGCGAGCATGAACACGTCGCGACCGACGGCCTTGCCATCGCGGATCACGAACAGCTGGACCGCCGCCTGGTTGTCCTGCCGGGCGAGGCCGACGAGATCGAGATCCGTCTTCGCAAATGCCTCCATCTTTTGGCTTTCCATCGTCCGTTCGATCGAACGAACCTTGTCCCGGAGCGCGGCAGCGCGCTCGTAGTCCTGGCGCTCGGAGGCCTCGGCCATTTCGCCACGCAGGGCGCCGGCGACCGACTCCTGGCGACCCTCGAGGAAGAGCTCTACCTGGGCGATATCGGTGCGATAAGCGTCCTTCGTGATCGCCTCGATGCAGGGACCCTGGCAGCGTTTGATGTGATACAGGAGGCAGGGTCGCTGGAGAGCACGCTGCCCGTCCTTGATGTCGATCGTGCAGGTTCGGAACGGGAACAGCCGACGGACCAGGTTCATCGCCTCGTCCACGCTCGATGCCGACGCGTACGGCCCGAAGTAGCGGCTGCCGTCCTGCGGCAGCTTGCGCGTGCGCTCGATGCGCGGGAAGTCATCCGCCAGCGTCACCTTGATGTACGGGTAGCTCTTGTCGTCCTTGAGCCGCACGTTGAACATCGGCTGGAAGCGCTTGACCAGGTTGCCTTCGAGGAGCAGCGCCTCCGAGATGGAATCAGTGAGCGTGTATTCGACGTCGACGACCTTGTCAATGACGCTCCGAATCCGATGGACCTCGCCACCCGGCGCTTCCTTCTGCCAGTAGCTCCGGACGCGGCTGCGCAGGCTCTGCGCCTTGCCGACGTAGATCAC
>JAQBHC010000048.1:0-21202 GCA_032128175.1 Chloroflexota bacterium
GATCAGGCGATTGTCGGTCGGGCCGATTGTCGGTCAGGCGCGTGATCAGGCAGGTGCGCAATCGGCGCTCCCGGCCCGGGAGATGACCGGCGCGCACGAAGCGGCGCAGGCGGAGCAGGTGCTCGGCGGACTGCGGCTCGGCGGTCCACGAGCCTTGCGGTGTCCTGTGTCGGCTGAGGCACAACCGCGACGCGATCCGGCCCTGAGTGGCGGTCGCCACGACGGGCTCCGTCGTTGTGTGTCCCCCCGCGAACACGATCGACCGAGTCTGGACCGGCGACGGGTCCGTGAGGCAACAACGGCGGCGTGCTGGGGAGGCAAGGCCCTCACGAGGTGGAGACCGAGGCGGTGGCACGTCGCGGTGGTGTCCAGATCCGCACACTCGCGGCTAGCGCCAGCGGCGGGTCAGTCGGCCCGATCGTCGGTCAGGCGCGCGATCAGGCGCTCCCGGCCCGGGAGCTGACCAGCGGCGACAAAGCGGCGCAGGTGCTCGGCGGACCGCGGCTCGGCGGCCAACGCGGATCGATAGAGCTTGCGGCCGCGGGTCTCGTCCCCGGAATCGAACACCGCGACTGCCTGCCAGAGTCGGATCTGATCGTCGTCAGGGGCGAGAGCCGCGGCACGCTCCGCGAAGCCCGCTGCGGCCGAGACCTCGCCCGCGGACATCGCGTCGAGGGCCTCGCCGAATGCCTCATACGCGCGGGAAACGCGCAACAGACGCTCGAGTTCATCGAGCGGGGCGGGATGATCGTCAATCCTGACGTTGAACCGAACGTCCCAGGCCTTGGCCTCGGGTGTCCCCGGAACCACGAGCAATCCTGCCGACTGGCGTCCGCGAACGTCGTCGCCCTCGGCCTCGGCCGCGCGGAGAGCCGCCAGCATTCGGTCCGTGAGGTCGCCACGCGCCTGTTCGTATGCCTGGAGCATCGCCGGCCAGACGGTGGCCCGCTCCATCATGTTGGCCTGCACTGTGACCCCAGGGGCGATGAGATGACCGGCGGCGCTGACACATTCGGAGCCGGTATGTGCCGCGGATCGGCCGCTGGCATCAACCATCCCGACCTGTCGAACGCCCGGGTCCGGGTCCGCCGCGACGAGCATTGCCAAGGCCGCTTCGGGCGTCTCCCCGGCGGCGAGCAGGTCGATACCCGCGAAGCCGTAGCGCGCATCGACGAATGACTGGGTTGCGATGGCGCCAACGCCGGGTCGAGCCCACGACACGATTGCCCCGGCGGCCAGCCATCGGGATTGCACAGCAACGCCGAGTTCGCCGGTCTCCGGGTCGCGAGCAACGATCGAGTACGTCATCGGTGAGACGCAGGGTGCCCGCGCCGGATCGAAAAGGCAAGGCGCCGACCGCACCGACAGGGACTCAAGGGGGACCTCCGGGCTATTCCGACGCCCTTTCTGCGCGGTAGAGTGTCCGCACATTCAGAGGAGGTTGTCCGGCATCGTGCCCACATCGGCTGAAATCCCCGTCTGTCCCTGGTGCTCCGCCGAGTTGAAGTCCAGCGAGGACGTTCTGTGTCCTTCGTGCGGGGCGGTGCTTCGAGATCCCGCCGCCGAGGGCGAGCTGCCGGGGGTCACTCGCGTCGACCACGAGGGGATCATGCGGTCGCGAGCTCCCGCGCAGCGCTCGCGCGGTCTCATGGGCTGGCTGTCACGCGACGAGGAGGTCAAGGCCCCGGAGCCGCCGGAAACATTCGCACCGCCGGATCCCGAGGTTCGCCGCGAGATGCTCCGCATGGAGATGGCGGCGCTCGAGACCAGGATGCTGGCCCAGCGAGCCGAGCAGGAACTCGCGAGGGTCGCGAAGGAATCTGCTTCGAATGCGACCGCGCCCGAAGGCGACGAAGCCACCGAACCGGGAAACGGGGACGATCCAGCCGCGGAGGCTGCAGCGATGACCGACGATCCCGGTGATGAGGAATCCGCGGCGCCCGAGGCGGACAGCCGGTCCTGATCTCGCGGTCCCGACTGCCGCGCGCGGCTATCCTCCGGGCATGCCTGAACGCCTTCCCCTGCCCGGCCCCTCCTTTCTCCGCGAGCAGGAGCTGCGGCGCGGCGATCGCGTTCTCCAGGTCGGCATGAGTCGCCCAACGACCGGCCCCGACGACTGGTGGTTGGGCGTGCTCTGGGTCAGAGACACCGAGGGCGTCGTCAGCTTTCGCGATCTGGCACCGGCCGCCGGCCCACCGCCGGATCCGCCCCTCGCCAGGCTCGGGCCGGCCCTCGCCGGAGGACTCTCAGGGCTCATTCTCGAGGACGCTGGCCGGCTGTCCATTCGGCTCGGACTGCTCGCGCCACCGGATGACGCGGAGCGCCCGTGGCGCTGCCCGCTTGCCGTTCGCGCCGGTTTCCGTTGGGAACCAGCTCGCGCGGCGACGTTCCTCCCGAACGCGCTGGCCAAGGAAGTGCTCACCGCATTCCGGCACGCCGTGGACGGTCTCGGCCACCGCTGAGTGGCATTCGGGGCAGTCCGTCGTAGACTTCCGGGCATATGACTGACCAAGACGACGACTTCCGCTCCCCCCCGCGTCCCGAAGGACGGTCACCGTTCGGTGTCCCGCCGAGCCGTGGACCGCGCCGTCAGGCCCCGCCAGCCAGCCCGCTCAGCGGTCGGACGGGCATCGTCATCACGATCGTGGCGATCATCCTGCTCTTCGGCACGGGCGTCATCGAATTCTGGACCGACGCAATCTGGTATCGGAGCGTCAACTTCGACGGCATCTTCTGGACGCGCGTGTGGGCATCGAGCGCCTTGTTCGTCGGCGGCGTCGTCGTCACGCTGCTGATCCTGCTCGGGAATCTGTGGCTCGCGAACCGGCTCGCCCCCCCGGCTGATGGGACCGGGACCCCCGCCTCGTTGCGTGATCTTTTCGATCGCCTCGGCGATCTCAGCGCGCTGGCCGGGGATCCCCGAAATCGAAGCGGCATGCCCCGGCCCGTGAACGCCGACCCAGATCCGCTGCAGATGCCGGACCTGTCGCCGCTCGCCACTGTGGTCCTCGCCGGCCTGTCAGTGCTTGCCGCGCTGATCGTCGGCGGGGCGGCCGCCGCGTCCTGGGAAACCGTCCTCCTGTGGATCAATCGGGTTCCGTTCCAGGCGGCCGGCGGCGCTCCGAGCGTTGACCCGATCTTCGGCCTCAACGTCTCCTGGTTCCTGTTCGACCTGCCATTCCTGCGCACGGTCCAGACGGTCCTCAACGTGCTCGTCGTGGGCGGCCTCATCGTGGCCGGCGCCCGGTATCTCGCGGGCGCGACTCGCTCCGGTTTCACAGTTCCATCCGGTGTCCGCATTCACCTTGCGATCCTCGCCGGCGTGTACCTGCTGTCCGTGGCCGTGGGCTATCAGCTGGACAAGTTCGAGCTGGTCTACTCGGTGCGCGGCGTCGCATCCGGGGTCAGCTACACGGATCAGAACGCCCAGTTCTTCGCCTTCGACCTCCTGACCGCCCTGTCGGCATTCGCCGCGGCATTCCTCGTCGGGGCGGCTTTCACGCGCTGGACGTGGCCGCTCGGGGTCACCGTGGCGACCTGGTTCCTGGCCTCGCTGTTCGTTGGTCGGCTCTACCCAGAGGTCGTGCAGCGGCTCGTCGTCCTGCCAAACCAGTACAACCTCGAGCAGCCCTACATCGCCAACAACATCGCCATGACGCGTCGGGCGTACGGCTTCGATCTGTGGGAAGAGCGGCGGTACAACGGATCCTCGCCCCTCACACAGGATCAGATTGACGACGAGTCCGCGACCTTCACCAATGCCCGGTTGTGGGACTACCGCCCGCTGGGCGACACGCTGGACCAGCTCCAGACCGTTCGCCGCTACTACGACTTCGTGGACGTGGACACGGATCGCTATGTCATCGACGGTCAGAAACGCCAGGTGATGCTGTCCGCCCGCGAGCTGAACCTCGCGGCGGGCAATCAGGCCACCGGCTGGGTCAACCAGCGGATCGTCTATACCCACGGCATCGGCATCGCCATGGTTCCGGTCAACGAGGTGACCAGCGAGGGGCAGCCGCTCCTCCTGGTCAAGAACCTGCCGCCGGTCTCCAGCGGAGGCGCACCGGATGTGGCGGAGCCGCGGATCTACTTCGGAGAGTCGCTGTCCGACTACGTGATCGCGGGCGCCCGGCAGTCGGAGTTCGACTACCCGCAGGCCGACAACGCGACCGGCACCGAGACCGATGTGCAGACGCGCTGGACCGGAACCTCGGGCATCCGCATGGATACGACCCTGTCGCGCCTTCTGTACGCGCTCCGCTTCCGTGATCTCAATCTGTTCATCAGCGACCAGATCACGGCGGACAGCCAGCTCCTGATGTTCCGATCGCTGAACGACCGCCTGGCGCTGATCGCCCCATTCCTGTCCTACGACAAGGACCCCTACGTCGTGGTCACCGGCGATGGGCGGCTCGTCTATATCCAGGACGCATTCACGACGTCAAACCGGTTCCCAAACGCTCAGCCCATCAACCCCGGGGAGCTCTCCTCGTCAGGCCTGCCGAAGTTTGATCTCAACTACATCCGGAACAGCGTCAAAGTGGTCATGGACGCCTACGACGGCACGATGACCTTCTACATGGCCGATCCGACCGATCCCATCGTGCAAGCCTGGGCGGGCGTATTCCCCACCCTCTTCCGTCCGATGTCCGAGATGTCCGACGACATCCGCGCCCACCTCCGGGTCCCGGAGGACCTGTTCAATATCCAGACGGCAGCATTTGGTCGGTATCACGTCACGAACACCGAGACGTTCTTCGGCAACCAGGATCGCTGGACCGTGCCGGCCGGCAAGACCAACGACCAGAGCCTCCCGTCGGAGGCCTACTACGTGATCATGCGCATGCCGGGTGAGCCCGAACCCGAGTTCCTGCTGCTCCAGCCGATGGTGCCGTCGGGCCGCCCGAACATGATCGCCTGGGTCGCTGCCCGTAATGACCCGGAGAATTACGGTGGCGTGCGGGTGTACCGGTTCCCGACGGATACGTCCGTCTTCGGGCCCGCCCAGATCGAGGCGCGGATCGACCAGGATCCGACGATCTCCGCGCAGATCACCCTCTGGAATCAGTCCGGCAGCCAGGTCGTACGAGGCAACCTGATCGTCGTTCCGGTCGGGGATACGCTCATCTATCTGCAGCCTGTCTATCTCCAGTCGACCTCGTCGTCATTCCCTGAATTCCAGCGGATCGTGGTGGCATCGCCGACCTCGGTGGTGTGGGGCGAATCGCTCGCCGAGGCACTCGAGCTGCTCATCGGCGAGGGACCGAGTCCCACCCCCGGCGCGTCGGCCAGCCCGAAACCCACCCCGGGCAGTTCAGCGACGCCAACGGTCGGGCCGGGTGTTCCAACCGATGTGGCCGGCCTGATCACCTACGCCAATAGCCATTTCGACCTGGCGCAGGCCGCACTCCGCAACGGCGACTTCGCCACCTACGGTCGCGAGATCGAGCTGGTTCGGCAGGCCCTTGCCCAGCTCGAAGGGCTCGCGGGCGCGACGCCGACGCCGTAAGCGCAGTCGGCCGGATCCACTCGCCGATGTCCGCGATCGGCGCGCTGGGCTCGTCGGTCCGGGCAGTCTTGATCCGCCCGAGGTGGTGGTTCCTCGCGCTCGCGGCGTTCCTCGCCCGGGGTGGGCTGATCCTGCTGCTGGTGCCGCTGATTCCGCTGCCCACGACGGCGGGCCTCGCCAATGCGCTCGGGCCGGCACTCGTCGGATTCGTGTTCGGCGGTCCGTCGATCGCCTTCTTCACCCTGGTCGCGACGCTCGCCGGAGCGGTGGCCGTGTGGCTGGCCGGTTCCGGGCTCATCGGCGCGCTGATCGACCTGCGACTGATCCGGGAGGCGGAGGCCGTCGAACGGATTACCGGTACCGACCGACCGGTGCATGGGAACCTGTGGCACGCGGTGCTCCTTCGATGGATCGCCCACGTGCCCACGCTCGCCGTCCTCGTCTGGGGCGTGGCCCCCCTGGTCGATGCTGGGTACGCAGAGCTCATTCAACCCGGCGATCCGACGCTCCCCGTTGCGTTGCGGGTGGTCCTCCGGGTACCGGGGATCGTCATCGCCCTGTTCGCGGCGTGGGTCCTCGGCGAGGCAGTCGGCGGCCTCGCCGTCCGGCACCTGGCCTGGGGCTCGAGGCTGCGCTCGGCACTAGCGAGCGCCATCCGGTCGCTACTCCGTCTCTCGGCCCTCGCCGTCCTGGTCATCACTACGGCGACGCTCGCCGGTGCGCTCGCGGTCGGCGGCACCGTGGTCGGCATGGCCTTCGAGGGAACCCGGACCGTCCTCCTCGACGACGCCACGCCGCCTTTGCAGTGGCTCGCGCTCGGACGCCTGTCGGCGAGCTGGTTCGGCACAGCGCTGGTGGTATCGATCGCGGCAGCGGTTCGCTCGGTGGCCTGGACATTCGAGGTCGCCCGCCTGCGCCAACCGGCGGCCGGCGGCCCAGGCCCGCTGGCCGGGGTGCCGGATTGACGCTGGTACACTGCCCCGGTCGCCGCTCCCTGCGAGCGTGGTGGAACACCCCAACGGAGGCATCCGGCTGACGGATGGATCAGATCCTCGCCACGATCGGCAGCGCGATCGGCTCGATCTTCGACAATCCGGTGATCAGGTTCGGCTTCCAGATCGTCGCGATCTACTGGGTCGTCCTCTGGATTGCGGCAGCCTACTGGGCCTTCCGGGACATGCAGCTTCGCTCGGAGAACCCGATTGCGCCGTACCTCGCGGCTGCGTTCATCATCGTGTTCACCCCGCTGCTCTTTCCGCTCGCCGTGTTCGCCTATCGGATCGTCCGGCCCCAGGAGCGGATCGGGGAGATCTACGAGCGCAATCTCGCCGAGGAGGCGATGCTCGCCGAGGTCGAGGCCATCCGGCACTGCCCAACCTGCGATCGGACGGTCCACTCCGAATGGATCATCTGCCCGACGTGTCGAACGCGGCTCAACCGCGTCTGCCCGAACTGCTCCAAGCTGGTCGGCCTGGACTGGTCGCTGTGCGCGTGGTGCGGCCGCGATTTCGAGCGGGCTGACGCCGTCAGTGCGGTCAACCCGCCCCTGACCAGCATCGACCGCGAGGCACGATCGTCCACTCCGTCCGCCGCAATCCGGAGCGCGACGCGGTCCTCAGCGAGCCGATCCGCCGGCTCACGCCCGATCGACCCGCTCGCCGAGTCTTGATCGAGCCACCGTCGGAGGACGAGGCCGCGGTCGAGGCACGACCCGCGCCACTCGGGCTGTTCCGGTTCACGATCGAGGGTCGCCACGCGCCCGGGCTCTTCGTCGCCGGCTGGGTGGCGGCGATCATCGGCGGTTCGACGGCCTTCGTGGCGCTCCTGGCAGGCCCCGGCCTGACGGGGTTGCTGCTTTTCATCCTCGGACTCGCGTTGGTGTTCCTCGGCCTCGTGCTGCTCGGTGGATCGCAGGCGATCGAACGGCGCCATGCCGGACATGCCTACGCTGGCCCGTCCCCGATCCTGACCGTCGCCGTTGTCGCGGCCGGCTGGTACCTCGCGGCACGGGTCGTCCTGACGCCGCTCGTGCTCGTCGGCGCCGACATCAGCGGACCGTCCCTCGTGCTCCTTGGTGAGGCGATCAAGGCGTTCGTCGTCGTGGCGGTCCTTGGGCTGATGGTGGTCGGTTCCGGTGCCCTGTCCTGGTCGGACATGGGGGTTCGTCGCCCCGACAGAGCGGCACTTCGAGCGTTTGCCTGGGGCGCCGTCCTCGCCGCGCCGGTGATCGCGGCCTCCGCGATCGTGGCCTGGGCCCTGGTCTCCTTGACCGGGCAGCAACCGGTCTCGCCGCTGCCACCGACCGGGTCGCCGGGTGGCCTCGTTCTCAACATTCTCGCGGCGGTCGTGCTGGCGCCAGTCTCGGAGGAGCTGTTCTTCCGGGGGTTCACCTTGACGGCCTGGCGCCGAATGAACGGCCCGGTCCAGGCGATCGTGCGCTCGGGGATCCTGTTCGCACTCATTCATGCGATCGACCAGACCGGGGACACGTTCGGCGCCGCGCTGGGAGTGGCCATCGTGGCTGCCGGGGCGCGCGTACCCGTGGCCCTGGCCCTCGGTTGGGTCTTCCAGCGCCAGGGTTCGCTGTGGGCGTCGATCGGCCTCCACGCCACGTTCAATGGCGTCCTCCTGATCCTCGCGGAGCGCCTCGTCGCGGCCTGACCGTTGCTGTCGGGTGCTGACCCGTGCTGCCGGGTGCTGCCGGGTGCTGACCCGTGCTGACGGGTGCTGATGGAGCCTCGATGCAGCCATGGATGACCACCCGGTGAGGACCCCCCGGTAGGCTGCGCAGCGTCCTCGGGTCCGGATGGCGGGGGGAATCGGCGGGCTTCCGTCGTCCGGGCTCCGGGGACATCCAGCCGGCCCAGCCAGGTACGAGCGGAGGCGCTTCCATGCCCGTCAGGCCCGAGCGACCGATCGAGCGGCCAGTCCCGATCGTCCCGTTCCCCCGTGGCCGCGTTCTCCGTGAGTTGCCGGCGGCCGAGCGGCCGCGTGAGCGTCTCGAGCTGCGCGGCGCAGGAGGCCTGACCTCGTCAGAACTGATCGCCCTGCTGTGGGGCTCAGGTGCCCGCGGGCGCTCGGCCGTGGACCTCGCCGAGGACGCCATCGCGCGGTTCGAGGGTCTGACCGGGCTTGCCCGCGCTTCGGGTCAGGAGCTGGAAGTGATCGCCGGCATCGGGGCGGCGAAGGCCGCCCAGGTCCAGGCCGCGTTCGAGCTGGGCCGCCGGTTGCTGGCGGACTGGCCGACGGCTCGCTGGTCGGTGCGTTCGCCGCAGGACGTGGCAGATCGCCTTGTGCTCCAGATGGGCCGCCTCGAGCGGGAGGAGCTTCGCGTCGTGATTCTCAACACGAAGAACGTCGTGCAGCGGGTCGTCACGGCGTACCAGGGCAACCTCAGCGCGTCGGTTGTCCGGGTCGGTGAGCTGTTTCGCGACGCCGTCCGACTCACGGCCGCCGGGATCATCCTCGTGCACAACCACCCGAGCGGTGACCCGACCCCGTCGCCCGACGACCTGCATCTCACCGCCGAGGCTCTGGCAGCCGGGCGTTTGCTCGACATCAACGTCCTCGACCACCTGGTGATCGGCCACGACGCGTGGGTGTCCATGCGCGACCGAGGCATCGCCTTCGACCGGCCGGGTCTGCTTCCGCCGAGTGCGGCCTGAGGCACCTTCGTCGGGCCGGGGCGCGGCTCAGCGCGAGGCTCGGCCCGAGGCTCGGCGTGCTGGACAGAGCCCTCGAACCTGCCGGGTATACTGCTTGCGCTCCGTGAGGCACCATGGACGCCCGTCGCGAGCGACCATCCCAGAGGAACCTCTTCCCGCATGCTCGACCGCTTTCTCGGCATCTTCTCCCGCGACATCGGGATCGACCTCGGTACGGCAAACACGCTCGTCCACGTTCGCGACCGCGGCATCGTGATCAGCGAGCCGTCCGTCGTGGCGATCGATGCGCGGACCCGGCGCGTCCTCGCTGTGGGTGCGGAGGCCAAGCGCATGGTCGGCCGGACGCCCGCGAACATCATCGCAGTGCGGCCGCTTCGCGACGGCGTCATCAGCGACTTCGACGTCACCGAGCAGATGATCAAATACTTCGTGGATCGGGTCCACGACCGGATCGGCTTGATTGCCCGGCCGCGCATGCTGATCGGCATTCCATCCGGCGTGACCGAGGTTGAGAAACGTGCCGTCAAGGACGCCGCGTTGAACGCGGGCGCGAGATGGGCCCGCCTGATTGAGGAGCCAATGGCCGCGGCCATTGGCGCGGGCCTGCCGGTCGGCGAACCGTCGGGAAGCCTGATCGTGGACATTGGCGGCGGTACGACGGAAGTCGCCGTCATCAGTCTCGGCGGCATCGTGGTGAGCCGCTCGATTCGAATCGGCGGTGACGAGATGGACCAGGACATCGTCAATTTCGCCCGACGCGAGTACAACCTGCTGCTTGGCGAGCGTACGGCCGAGGACATCAAGGTCGCCATCGGCTCGGCCTACCCGGGGGAATGGGATCAGCAGCGCGTCAACCTCCGCGGCCGCGATCTGCTGACCGGCCTGCCGCGGAGCGTCGAAGTCGGCGCGGACCAGATCCGGGAGGCCATCGAGCCGTCCGTCGCCCAGATCGTGGACACCATTCGGGACACGATTGAAGAGACCCCGCCCGAGCTCGTCGCCGACATCATGGATCAGGGGATCGTGATCGCCGGCGGCGGCGCGCTCCTGTCCGGTCTCGATCGTCGCGTGGCCGAGGCCACCCAGATGCCCGTCCACATCGCCGACGACCCGCTGACATGCGTCGCGCGCGGAACGGGCGTCGTGCTCCAGGAGATGGACTCGATGGAGCGCGTCCTCGTGACCGAGACCTACAGCCGACCGCCGCGCTGATCCGCGTGCCGCCGTACGGCTCGCTCAGCACGGCCGAGGTCCGACGATGAGCACCACGTTCGCCAGCCGGACGGTTCGCCGCCGCCTCATCGCGTACGTTTCCGTGCTCGCCTTGAGCTTGCTGATGATGGTCGTCTCGTCGAACCCCGGAGTGGCCGAGGTGCAGAGGGGTCTCGGGTTCGCCTTCCGCCCCCTCCAGAGTGCCCTCGACGGCGTCGGTCACGACCTCACCTCGATCGCCGCTGCGCTCGGCGAGATCGACCAGCTCAGGACCGAGAACGAGGCGCTGCGCGCGGAGAACGAGCGCATTCAGCAGGATGCCCTGCGAGCCGACGAGATCCGCCGCCAGAACGACCTGTTGACCGGTCTGCTCCAACTGCGTAGTGGCTTCGAATTCCAGACGCTCGCGGCGACCGTGATCGCACGCGAATCGATCGAGGTCCAGCAGCGGATCACCCTCGACCGGGGAACGGACGACGGCGTTCAGGTCGGCGACGTGGTGATCACCGCGGGCGGCGCGCTCGTCGGACGTGTCGTTGACGCCAGCTCGACGACCTCCACGGTCCAGCTGATCAGCGACTCCGGCTCGACCGTGATCGGACAGCTGCTGCAGAGCGCGGCGACCGGCGAGGTGGTGGGACAGCTTCCGACGAGCCTGACCATGCGCAACATCGATGCCGCAATCGCGGTTGGACTCGGCGAGGAGGTCGTCAGTGCCGGGATCGAGCTTGCGGGCGACATCCGCTCACCGTATCCCAAGGGTCTCGTAATCGGGACCGTTGTCGATGTGCGGCGAGACGCGAACGAGGTCGTCCAGACGGCATTCCTTGCGCCCGCGGCGGCGCTGGATCGCCTCGAGTTCGTGCTGCTCATCCTCGACTATGAAGGTGGTCTGCCGTCGGTGGACGAGCAACCGACGAACTGTCGCCCGGACAGCGATGGAACGATCCCGGGCGGCGAACAGCCCTGCATCGAGGCCACCCCAAACCCGGCCCCCTGACCCGATCGCAGCCCAGCGCCTGTCGTGTGCGCATCGCTGGCGCCACTCACCCGCTCCCACCCCGACCGCCCCCATCCGTACAAGACCGCACCTCCTGACGACCCAATGGGGCCACGGTCGCTGGTACCCATGCGGCATTGAGGGTTGCGCCCGCGTGGGCGAGGCTTGAGCTCCGGATTCATCTCGTGGTCGATACGACCCGATCGGAGCTCGCAACCTTGCGTCATCTGCCTCACGTTCTCGTTCTCGCCCTTGTCGGCGCCATGCTGATTTCCGCGCCGGTTGCGGCGACGTCGACGCTGTCCAGCGCCAAGGTCGTGATCATCGTTGGGCCGACACACTCCGCCACCTCGAGCCGTCGTGCGTCCGCCGACGTTGCCTACGAGGAGGCCATCAAGTACTCGTCCAATGTCGTGAAGATCTACAGCCCGAATGCGACCTGGGCCGTGGTCAAGCCGGCACTCCAGGGCGCCAGCCTGGTCATCTACATGGGTCACGGCAACGGCTCGCCGAGCCCGTACCCGTTCGATCCGAACTACAGGACCAAGGACGGGCTCGGGCTGAACGCCACGGCCAACAACGGCGACGCCAACGTGACCTATTACGGTGAGCCATATCTGGCCGGCGAAATCACCCTCGCGCCAAACGCGGTCGTCATTCTGAACCACCTCTGCTACGCCTCGGGCAACTCCGAACCGGGCTACGCCGCGCCGACGCTCGAGGTGGCGATGCAGCGCGTCGACAACTACGGCCAGGGCTTCACCAAGGCCGGCGCCCAGGCGGTCATCGCCTCGGGCCATGGCAACATCACCGGCATCATCCGGGACCTGTTCACAACCAGTCAGTCCGTCGTGGACGTGTGGCGAAGCCAGTACGACTACAACGGCAACGAGTTTTCGTTCCAGTCGATGCGGAACCCCGCCTCCACGGCCTTCATGGATCCGGACAGTCCGTCGGGCGGCTACTACCGAGCCCTGTTCGGTAACCCCGGTCTCCGAACCGACGACGTGACCGGCAATCCCGCAGCGCCAACGGATCCATCGTCTGACCCGACCCCGACTGCGGCGACGGGCACCGTCACCCGGCTGTCGGGTGGTGATCTATATGCCACCCCGGCCGCGATCAGCGCGGTGAACTTCTCCCCGGGCGTTCCGGTCGCGTACGTTGCCACGGGACACGACTTCCCGGATGCGCTCGCGGGCGCGGCGGTTGCCGGCTCCTCGGATGGACCGATCCTGCTCGTGGGGCCCGACACGATCCCGGCCACGACCGCGGCGGAGCTGGTCCGCCTGCAGCCGCAGCGGATCGTCGTCCTCGGTGGGTCCGGAGTCGTAAGCGATGCCGTGCTCTCGGGGCTCTCCGCGTACACGTCCGGCAGCGTCACCCGGCTCGCCGGTCGCGACCGGTATGCCACGGCGGCGAACATGAGTGCCGCGAGCTTCAACTCAGGCGTCTCGGTAGCGTACGTGGCCACCGGCCTGAACTTCCCCGATGCCCTGACCGGCGCGTCGGTCGCCGGGACTGCGGACGGACCGATCCTGCTCGTCTCGGCCAAGGCCATTCCGGCCGTCACGGCGGCCGAACTGAGCCGCCTCGCGCCGGGGCGGATCGTCGTCCTCGGCGGGACGGCCGTGGTCACCGACGCCGTTGCAGCGAGCCTGGCGTCGTTCACCTCCGGCACCGTTACTCGTCTGTGGGGTGCGAATCGCTACGCCACCGCGGCCGCCATCAGCGCGGCGAACTTCGCTCCGGGCGTTCCGGTCGCGTACATCGCCACGGGTCTGGACTTTCCCGACGCGCTCGCCGGGGCTGCGGTGGCCGGATCCCAGGGCGTTCCGATCCTCCTGGTTTCATCCAATTCGATCCCGGCCGCCACGGCCGCCGAACTGACCCGCCTCCGCCCAGCTCGTGTGATCCTCCTGGGAGGCACGAGCGCGGTGTCCGAAAGCGTCCGGATCCAGCTGCAGGCCTACGCGAACTGATCGGCGTCGGCTCGCCGGCGGATAGACTTGCGGTCATGTTGAGCGGCGCGGGAAATCCCGATCCAGATCGAGCCGATGACGGCGACACCGACGCTGTCGGCACGGGTGCGTGGGTCGTTCTGCCGACCTACAACGAGGCCGAGAATCTGCCCGGGATCGCGGCGGCCATCCTGAACGCCCTACCCGTCGCGACGCTCCTGGTCGTGGACGACAATTCGCCCGACGGCACGGGGCCGCTCGCCGACGAACTCGCTGCGGCGGACCCGCGCATTCGGGTGCACCATCGCCCACAGAAGCAGGGCCTCGGCCGAGCGTATCTCGACGGCTTTCGCGTGGCACTGGATGGCGGTGCCTCCCGGATCATCCAGATGGACGCGGACTGGTCACATGACCCGGCGGTCCTGCCCCACCTACTCGAGCCGATCACGTCTGCCGGAGCGGATCTCGTCATCGGTAGTCGTTACACCCACGGCGGACAGGTCGAGGACTGGGGTCTCAGTCGCCGACTGATCTCTCGAGGTGGCAGCCTGTTCGCCCGGGTCGTGCTTGGCCTCCGGGTCAACGACCTGACCGGCGGCTTCAAGGCGTGGCGCGCGACCACCCTTGCGGCCATCCCGTTCGACGGCATCCACGCCGGCGGCTACGTCTTCCAGATCGAGATGACCTATCGGGCCTCGGGGTCCGGAGCACGCATCGCCGAGGTGCCGATCACCTTCCGTGACCGGCGGGTCGGCCAGTCGAAGATGTCGCGACGAATCATCGTGGAGGCGCTGCTCGTGGTCGTCCGGCTGCGCTTCGACGTGATCGTGGCGCGGATCCGCGGCGGCCGGCCCTGACGTGATGGCGGACTAGCGTTCCCGACGCTCGTCCCATGGGACCTGCCCCTGGACGACCTCATAGGCGTAGGACAGGGCGATGATCTGGACGTACGTCTGGCCGGCGGTCAGCGTGACCGGCGCCCCGTCGGGCCCGAACAGCAGTGTCGGCGCATCGGGGGACGCCTTGCTCCACGTTCCGTGGATGACCAGACCGCCGCTCGAGATGATGGCTTCGCCGGTGCCCACGTCCTGCGCCTCAAGCCGCTTCTTTTCGGGGTGACCGTCGTTCAGAGGCCCGAAGCGCATTCGGAGGATCACCACGTTGGTGGGCGCGATTGGCTGGCCGTCGGCGGCGTCGATCTGCTGCACAACGGACCCATCGATGAAACGGCGGTAGCGATCCGCAGCAGCGTCATATCGATAGGTGACGGTTTCGTACGGGTAGTGGATCGCGATCGTGGTTCCGATGGCCCGGGCCATGACAGTCGGCGGGTCGCCGAATGACCAGACCGGCGCGATCGGACCGTCCGTGGCGCCGACCTTGTCGGCCATCGACCGCAGGTGGTCGCCGTCCGAGTAGACGTTGTGGGGGGCGGATCGGTCGGTGATCCGCCACATGTCGGTCCCCTCGAAGCGGAAGCCGTCGGCGTTGTAGACGAGCTGCCCATGCCCGCTGTTGGCGAGGGTGGCCATCGCCTGCCCCGAGCCGCCGACGTGGGCGTAGAGGGCCTTCCACTCGGCCGCCCACTCAATGAAGTATTGGCGCGCGCTCCGAATGGGTCCGACGGCGGCCGGAAGGGTGTCCTGGAAGATCATCATGTAGCGGGGAACGCCACCCTCGGCCGGAGCCTGCCAGACCTGCGCGGCGGCATTGAACCCGGATTGCGGGCGTGCGTCTCGATGGTCGTCGACCATCACCGCGATCGGGTGCTGGAGGGCCGAGGTCTCGAGGACGGGCAGGCCGGTCAAGGGTCCCGGCACGAGGACGGGCGTGGGTGCTGGACTCGGCGTCGGCCTGGGGCTGGGTGACGGGCTCGGCCCGATATCAGGATCGCCGGTCGTCGAGGGCACCGCGGCGCCGTTGGATGCGCTGGGCGCCAGTTCGCCGACCGCCTGGCCCAGGAGCGAGCCTGCCCCGACCCCGACCACGATGGCAAGCACGACGAGACCGGCAACCAGCACCGGGCTGAACGAACGTCGACCGGGGTTTTCACCCTGATCTGTCATCCTGTTTTCAGCACTCCGCCTATCCGTCGCACGCGGCGCAGAATAGCGGAGCGAGCTGCACACGACGTTTCTGACGAGGTTGACGATGGCCACGAACAAGCCCAACGGCGCGCCCGCCGCGCCCAAACCAGCCCGACGGCGCAAGGCATCCAGCGCCGCCGCCGATGTCCCGCCGGCAGAGCCGATCGCCCCCGAACCGCCACCCGCGGCTCACGATGCTGCCCCGCCCTCCCCTGATATCGACGAGGATGGTGGCTGGATCGAGGCCGAGGCCGTGGAGGTCACGCAGGGGGCCGTGGGCCGAATCGATGCCGTGGACGTTGTCGTCACGCAGGGCTTTGTCGGGGCCGCGAAGGGCGAGCACGTTTCGGTGGACCGGGGTGCCCTCGGCGCGGCGCTGGGCAGCCATGTGAGCGTGTCCCAGGGGATGGCCGGTACCGTGCTGGCTCGGGAGGCCACGCTGGAGCAGGCGTTCGTCCGGACCATGATTGCCCAGAGCGTCACGGTCAATCGACCGTCCGCGGTCGTGTTCATGCTGGCCCAACGCGTGTCCGGCGACGTCAGGGTGCTCCTCGATTGGCGCGGCGCTCTGGCCTTCGGCGCAGTGGTCGGGCTCCTCGCCGGCCTCTTCGGCCGTGGCCGAAGCAAGGGCTGAGCGTTTCCCCGGTGATCGACCCGTCCGCGCGCGTGCATCCAACGGCTGACCTCGAGGCGGACGTGACCGTCGGGCCCGGCACCAGCATCTGGCACCGAGCCCAGATCCGCGTCGGCGCCCGGATCGGCAGTGAGTGCGTCGTCGGTCGCGACGTCTTCATCGATGAAGGCGTGGAGATCGGCAACCGGGTCAAGATCCAGAACGGCGCCCTCATCTATCACGGGGTCAGCATCGAAGACGGCGTGTTCGTGGGACCCGGCGTGATCCTGACCAACGACCGCTATCCGCGGGCCATCACGACCACGGGTGATCTCGCCCGGCCCGAGGACTGGACCGTGGCCCCGATCGCCCTGCGCTATGGCGCCTCGATCGGCGCGGGCGCCGTTGTGGTTGGCGGTACCGAGATTGGGCGGTACGCAACAGTCGGTGCCGGCGCCGTCGTCACGCGCAACGTCCCCTCATATGCACTCGTAGTCGGGTCGCCGGCGCGCCGAATCGGCTGGGTCTGCGCCTGCGGTGTTCGTCTCCAGGATGACGACGGTGAGCCAGCCTCGGCAAAGCCGCCGTACTACTCGACGCACCCGGAGCTGCACTGCCCGAGCTGCGGCCGGACGTATCTGTATGTCCCGGACGCGGAGGCGCTCGAGGAGCAGCCCCGTCCGCAGCCGGGAGTGCCCGCATGATCCCGATCGCGCGCCCGGATCTTGGCCAGGAGGAAATCGACGCCGTCGCCGACGTGATCCGGTCGGGCATCATCGCCCAGGGTCCGCGGGTCAAGGCCCTCGAAAGCGCCTGGGCCGACTACTGCGGCGTGAAACACACCGTCGCGATGTCGAATGGGACCCTCGCGCTCATGGCCACGTTCGCGTGCCTCGGGATCGGGCCGGGGGACGAAGTGATCACCGTGTCCCACACCTTTGCCGCCACCGCGAACGCCATCCTGTCCACGGGTGCGACGCCGGTCTTCGTGGATATCGAACCGGATACCTACCTGATGGACGCGAAGCGGATCGAGGCCGCGATCACACCGCGGACCCGGGCGATCGTGCCGGTTCATCTGTTCGGGCTCGTTGCGGACATGGACATGATTCGCGCCATCGCCGACCGGCACGGCCTGGAGATTGTCGAGGACGCCTGCCAGGCCCACGGCGCGCTGTACCGCGGACGACGCGCCGGGAGTTTCGGGCACGGAACGTTCAGCCTGTACGCGACGAAGAACATGACCACCGGTGAAGGCGGCTTCGTGACGACCGACGATGACGCGCTGGCCGACCGGCTCCGGCTGTATCGGAACCAGGGCATGCGCGCCCGCTACCAGTTCGAAAGCCTGGGCTTCAACTACCGGATGACGGATATGAACGCCGCGATCGGCCTCGTCCAACTCGCCAAGCTGGACCGGAACACGGCCCGCCGCCAGGCGATCGCCGCCGCCTACGACGAGGCCTTCGCCGATCTGCCGGTTCGAACCCCGGTCGTTCCCGATGGACGGACGCACGTGTACCACCAGTACACGCTCGAGGTCGGTCCCGGGCGGGACGCGATCATCGCCGCGATCCGCGAGGGCGGCGTCGGGGCGGACATCTACTACCCGATCCCTGTCCACCACCAGCCATACATCCAGGAGCGCGGGCTCCATGCCGATCTGCCGATGACCGACCTCGCCGCGGAGCGGACGATCGCGCTGCCGATGTTCCCGGGCCTGACCAGCGATGACCAGGCAACCGTGATCGAGGTGGTCCGACGCGCCGTGCGTGCCCACGCCGGGGTGGGCGCCCCGGTATGACCGCCACCTGGCACCCGACGGGGGATCGCGAGGTCCGCGTCGGCCTTGCTGGTCTCGGCTCGATGGGCCGGAACCACCTCCGCGTCATCGGCACGCGCCCGAACGCTCGCCTGGTGGCAGTGGCGGATCCGGTCGCCGACCTCCTGGCCGCGGCCAGGGCGCAGACGGGCGCGCTGGGGTTCGCTGAGCCCCTGGCGATGATCGCCGAGGCCGATCTCGACGCCGTGGTCATTGCCGCACCGACGACGGCCCACCTTCCGCTCGCCCTGGCCGCCATTCGGCGCGGGATCGCGGTCCTCGTCGAGAAGCCGCTGGCCCCGACCGTCGCGGAGGCTCGTCAGATCGTGGAGGCGTCCCAGGCCGGGGGCGTGCCCGTCCAGGTCGGCCATGTCGAACGGTTCAACCCTGCGGTCCGCGAGCTTGGCCGGCTCCTCCACGAGGAGCACTGGCTGTCCACCATCTTTGCGATCGGGACGCGCCGCGCCGGCCCCTTCCCGGCGCGCATCCGCGACGTCGGCGTGACGATCGATCTCGCCACGCACGATGTGGACATCTGCTCATGGATCGCCGGGGAGCGGCCCATTCGCGTGCACGCCGAGACGGCCCAGCGGATCCACGCGACCCACGAGGACCTCTTGTTCGGGCTGCTCCACTTTCCCTCCGGGGTGATCGCCCAACTGGACGTCGACTGGCTGACCCCCGCGAAGCGACGCGAGCTCGTGGTGACCGGGGAGGAAGGGATGTTCGAGCTCGACTACCTGACCCAGCGCCTGACCTTCACTCGCGCGACCGACACGACGAACCCTCGCCTCATCGGCGGGTATGCGCCGACTTTCGAGGGCGAGGTCACCGAGTTGCCGGTACCCGCCGGCGAGCCTCTGGCACTGGAACACGACGCGTTCCTGCGGGTGGTCCAGGAGGGCGGCCGGCCCGAAGTCGATGCCGAAGACGGTCTGTGGGCCGTTGCGATCGCGACCGCGCTGCTCGAGGCGGCTGCTCGTCGCGAGGTCGTCACGCTGGACGGGTTCGGCGCCCGGTCCGCGACGGCCGGATCATGAGCATCGTTACCCGTCCCAGCACCGGCGCCAGCCTCGCCGGTGGCTCGATCGTCCTGCCGGTCAACGAATGCCGGCACGCGCTGCCGCCGCGGCGGGTTTCGCCGTGGGTCGGGGAGTCCGGGACCGCCGGCACCGTGGCGGTCGTTGGCGCCGGAAAGATGGGCCTGCCGCTCGCGGCCCAGTTCGCGGGTCACGGCTGGATTGTCATCGCGGTCGATGTCCAGGAATCGGTGGTCACCGCGATCAACGAGGGGCGCTCACACATCGGCGAGGAGCCCGGTGTCGCGGAGCTGGTGGCGGCCGCGCACGCGGCTGGGCTCCTCCGAGCCACGACCGACGGTGCGGCAGCGGCCCGCGCAGCGGATGTCGTCGTCCTCATCGTGCCGGTGATGCTCGACGTCCAGGACCAGCCGGACTACCGCTACATGGACGCGGCCGTCGCGTCGATTGCACCCGGTGTCCACCCCGGCAGCCTCGTGATCTTTGAGACGACACTCCCAGTTGGGGATACCCGGGACCGCTACGCGCCACGCCTGGACGCTGCCAGCGGACTCCACGCCGAGGAGGACTTCCTCGTTGCCTTCTCGCCCGAGCGCCTCTTCTCCGGCGCCGCGCTGCGTAACCTGTCCACCTACCCGAAGCTCGTCGGCGGGCTCAGCGCGGCCTCCACCGCGCGGGCGGCCGCCTTCTACGACGCGGTGCTGGACGCGGAGATCGTGGCGATGTCGTCGGCGGAGGCCGCCGAGTTCTCGAAGCTGGCCGACACGACCTACCGGGACGTGAACATCGCGCTCGCCAACGAGTTCGCGGCGTACGCCGATCGCGTGGGCGTAGACATTCGCGAGGTCATCTCGGCGGCGAACAGCCAGCCGTATTCGCACATCCACCAGCCGGGATTGGGCGTCGGGGGGCATTGCATCCCCGTGTACCCGCACTTCCTCCTCTCGCGCGCCCCGGAGCTCTCGATCGTGGCCCGCTCGCGCGAGGTCAACGACGGGCAGATCGACATCGCGGTCACGGCCGTCCGGGAAGCGCTCGGCGTGCTTGCCGGAGCGCCCGTGCTCGTGCTCGGGCTCACCTACCGCGAAGGGGTCAAGGAGCTCGCGTACTCGCGAGCGCTGCCGCTGATCGATGCGCTGCTCGCGGAAGGCGCCCGTGTGCTCGCCCACGACCCGCTGCTGTCGGACGACGAAGTCCGTGGCCTGGGCGCCGAGCCGTACCCGTGGGGCGCCACGGCCGATGTCCGCGCGATCGTCACCCAGACCGGCGACGCACGCTGGCGGAAGTTGGACATCGCCTGGTTCCCGGATCTGGAACTGCTCGTGGACGGCCGAAACAGCCTCGCCGGGCATGCCCTGCCAGCCGGGGTCGTGTACCGCGGCATCGGAGTTCCGCGGGGCGGCTAGCCGACGAGGCAGCTCCGCGCCGTCGCCCCCACTGATCCGCGCCGCTACCCTGTCGGGGTGAAGATCGTCAGCGTCGTCGGGACGCGACCCCAGCTGATCAAGGCGGCCGCGCTGCAGCCCGTGCTCCGGGCACGGCACCACGAGATCTTCGTCGACACCGGCCAGCACTGGGATGCGTCGCTGGCTGGCGCGTTCTTCACTGAGCTCGGACTGCCCAGGCCCGACCATTCACTCGGCGCCGGTGGCGGTTCGCACGCGGAGCAGACGGCCGCGATGCTTACCGGTCTGGAGCCGATCCTGGTCGCTGAGCGGCCGGACGCCGTCCTCGTTTACGGGGATACGAATTCGACGCTCGCGGGCGCGCTCGCAGCGGCGAAGCTCGGGATCCCCGTGGCGCATGTCGAGGCGGGGCTGCGCAGCTTCGACCGGCGAATGCCGGAGGAGCTGAATCGGATCGTGGCGGACCATCTCGCGACGTGGTTGTTTGCGCCGACGCCGACAGCCATCGCGAACCTGGCGGCCGAGGGGATCACGCGTGGCGTGTCGCTCGTCGGGGACGTGATGCAGGATCTCGCTTCGCGCATGTCCGCCGAGCTCAAGGATGCGTCGGTTCTCGAGCCGATCGGGGGTCGGCTCGGCGTGTCCCTCGCGCCCGGCGGCTATCTGTTCGCCACCGTTCACCGCCAGGAGAACCGCGAGCCCGAGGCGATCGCCGCCTGGTCCGCGATCCTCTCGAGCGCGGCATCGCCCTCGCGGCCGGTGATCCTGGCGCTGCATCCGGGCACCGTGGCCGCCATGAGCGCGGCCGGGATCTCGTGTGGGCCTGATGTCGTGGTCGTCGAGCCGCAGGGCTATCGAACGTCCCTGGCGCTCCAGCTCCACGC
>JAQBHC010000049.1:0-7639 GCA_032128175.1 Chloroflexota bacterium
CGGAGGCATCGGCGGTGACCTGCTGACCGTCTGTCTGGCCATCGAGCAGATCGCCAGGGCGTGCGCGACGAGCAGTCTCATCCTCATCGTCCAGGTGCTTGGATCGCTGCCACTCCAGCTCGCTGGCTCGCCGAAGCAGCAGGCGCGTTGGTTCCCGGACATGGCGTCCGGCAAGACGCTTGCGGCGTTCGGGCTGACAGAGTCCGAGGCGGGTTCCGATGTCGGAGCCATCCGGACACGGGCGATGCGCGAGGGTGATGAGTACGTCATCACCGGTTCGAAGCGGTTCATCACCAACGGCAGCGTGGCCGGGCTGATCACCGTCTTTGCGGTCACCGATCCGGACGCTCCGAAACAACGTCGCCTGTCGTGCTTCGCGGTCGAGGTCCCGGCCGAAGGCTTCAGCGTCGCCAGGCTGGAGCACAAACTCGGGATCCGCGGCAGCCCAACGGCCGAGCTGACCTTCGACGGCGTCCGCGTTCCTGAGGCCAACAGGATCGGGGCCGAAGGGGACGGGTTCGGAATCGCGATGGCCACGCTGGACCGCAGCCGGCCCGGTGTCGCAGCCCAAGCTGTCGGTATTGCCCAGGGTGCCCTCGACGTGGCCGTTGCGTATGCGCGGGAACGCCAGCAATTTGGGCAGCGGATCGGTGATTTCCAGATGGTTGCGGGGATGCTCGCGGACATGGACGCCCAGACTGAGGCGGCTCGGCAGCTGCTCTACACGGCCTGCGGGGCCATCGATAGCGGGGGGCCGGATGTCGGTCGCTGGTCGGCGCTGTGTAAACTCGTAGCCGGCGACACGGCGATGCGCGTCACCACCGACGCAGTTCAGGTTCTGGGCGGCTACGGGTACATCGACGAATACCCCGTCGAGCGGATGATGCGCGACGCGAAGATCACCCAGATCTATGAGGGGACCCAGCAGGTCCAGCGGCTCGTGATCGCCCGAGCGCTCCTCGGCCGGCCGAAGGACTGAGCATCAGCGGAGGATCATCGACTCGTGCACATCGTTGTCCTGACCAAGCCGGTTCCGGATCCCGCCGCCGCATCTGAGCGGCTGGATGCCGATTTCCGGCTTGACCGAGCCGCCTCACCAACGGTCGTCAACGCCAACGACGAATACGCCCTGGAGGCCGCCCTGAAGCTGATTGAGGCACACGGCGGCGAAGTGACCCTCCTGACGATGGCTCCGGCGGGCGCCACGGACACCATGCGCAAGGCGCTGGCCATGGGCGCAACCCGCGGGATTCTGGTCGCGGACCCGGCACTGGCCGGTTCCGACGTCCGCTCAACCATGCAACTCCTCGCGGCCGCGCTCAAGGACCTGACCTTTGACCTCGTGCTGGCGGGCGCGGATACCTCGGACGGTGGCGGTGGAGTGGTTCCAGCCGGGATCGCCGCGCTGCTGCGGCTGCCGTACCTGAGCAACGCCGCGCGGATCGAACCGCAGGGAGATGGGGGTCGGGTTCGCGTACGACGGATCACGCCGACCGGCTACGACGTGCTCGAGGCGCCGATGCCGGCACTGATCGTGTGCACTCAGGCTCTCGGAGAGCCCCGCTACCCGTCGCTCAAGGGGATCATGGCGGCTCGATCCAAGGAAGTCGTGACCCGGTCCCTCGCGGATATCGGTCAGGATCCGGATCTCATCGGGGGTGGCGTCGCTGCGACCGTGGTCCAGGCGACAACGCGCCCGCCGGCACGGGGCGCCACACGCGTCGTACGCGGCTCGGCTGCTGAAGGTGCGGCCGCGATCGTCGAGCTGCTGGCAGCGGAGCGGCTGATCTGATGGCGACCATCTGGGTCATTGCGGAACTGAACGGCGACGGTTCGCTGGCGCGCATCTCGGCGGAGGCGGCGACGCTCGCGCGCACGCTCGCATCGGCGGGTGGGCGGGACGTCGCCGGGCTCGTCGTTGCTGCCGACCCCAAGAACGCCGCGGAGGAGCTCGCCGGGTATCTGCCGCGCGTGGTCACGGTGGTGGACGCGGACGCCGCAGGCCATGCGTGGTCCGCCATTGCCGCGGAGCGCGCGGCCTCGGAACTCGGTGGCGAGCCTGATGCGCTCGTACTGCTCGGCGCTGGCCCGGATGGGCGGGATTGCGCCGGCGCGTTGGCCGCGCTGACGACCTGGGGATCCTCGTCAATGCCACCGGCGTCACCTGGCTTGACGACGGCCCGGCGGTCGAGATGAGTGTCTTCGGGGGCAAGTTGATCACCACCTCCGGATTCCAGGCCGAGGGCGGGATCATCACGATACGCCCGAACTCAGTCGAGGCAGAGACTGCGACCGGCAAGGGCGTCATCGTCGCTTCGAGCGCCAAGTCGGTTGGTGCGTTGCCGCGCGTCGCCGTGGTCGATCAGGTCGCCGAGTCCAGCGCGGTGGCTCCCATCGAGGAGGCCCGGATCATCGTCTCCGGAGGGCGCGGCGTCGGCGGCGCGGACGGCATGAAACTCGCCGGCGATCTCGCGGCAGTTCTCGGCGGAGCCGTCGGCGCGACGCGGGCGGCGGTCGATGCCGGTTGGGTCCCGTACGCGCAGCAGATCGGACAGACCGGGAAGATCGTCAAGCCGCAGCTGTATCTCGCGCTCGGAATCTCTGGCGCGATCCAGCACAAAGTGGGCATGCAGACAGCAGCCACGATCATCGCCGTGAATCGCGATCCAGATGCTCCGATTGCGGAATTCGCCGATATGGTCGTCGTGGGGGACCTGTTCGAAGTCGTACCGGCACTGATTCAGGCCCTGCGGGACCGCGCGGGATAGCCTTCCAGCAGCGCTCGTCACGGGGGAGTTGCCATTGGAGACCGCACAGCTCGTCGCGCTCGTCGCGTTCGTGCTGCTCGCAGCCATCGTCGCGCTCGCTGTCCTGCGCTTCGGAAGCGCGCTGAATCGGACGCGGATTGCGGAGTCATTTCGAGGCACGACCGCCGACCTGAACATGCGCGTGGCGCAGACGATCGGCGAGGTTGCCGGACCGATCGACGCTGTGCGGCGGCGCGAGATTGAAGCCGGGCTGATTCAGGACAGCCTCTCCGCGGCGAAGGACGCCGTTCAGCGCTACGCGGACGAGGCCCGAGCGCTGACCGGACCCGCGCCCGTTGCGGAGCATCGGCAGGGCCTGATCGAGGAACTCGAGCGGGCCGTCCGGGCCCTCGATCTCGTCGATCATGGCTGCAACCTCGCCAGGACGGGGCACCGGCTCGAGCGCGGACCCGAAGCCGATACTGCGATCAAGCGCGGGTACCTCAACCTCATCCACGCCCGGGAGTCCTTCGCCGGTCACGCGGCCGCGGCGATCAGCGCCGCCGAATCAGCGTCGCCGGTCCGTCGCTTCGGGCGCCGGGCCAGCTGACCCAATCCTGGGCTGACCACACACCATGTAGTGGTATCCTCGGCCTACACCACCACCCGTAGTGGTGTCGAGGAGGATGGATGCGCTGCCCCCAATGCGGAGAGCGTGAGACGCGGGTCGTTGATTCGCGGGACCTGGACGACGCCGCGACCATCCGCCGGCGGCGGGAATGCGGCGCCTGCAGTCTCCGATTCACGACCTATGAGCGAGTCGAGGCCGCCCGTCTCGTGATCATCAAGCGGGATTCTGTCCGGCAGGAATTCGATCGGGACAAGCTCGTCGCCGGTCTGCGCAAGGCGCTCACGCGCCGGCCGGTCCCGGCGACGGCCCCGGAGCAACTCGCCGACGAGATCGAAGCGGCCCTTCGCTCGGAGGGCATGACCGAGGTCCCGTCGTCCCGCATCGGGCAGCTCGCGATGGCCAAGCTCCGCGAAGTCGACCATATTGCCTACATTCGGTTCGCCAGCGTCTACCAGAGCTTCGACGATCTCGAGGACCTCAAACGCGAAGTCGACACCCTGTATGCGCAGTGGAGTCCGAAGGAGGGTTCCCGATGAGCGTTCTGTCTGACCGCGATATCCGGCTCGCGCTGGAAGCCGGCTCGGTCACGATCAGGCCGCACGATCTGGCCGATGTTCAACCGTCGTCGGTGGATCTCCATCTGGATCGAAGCTTCCGCGTATTTCGCAACAATCGCTACGCCTTCATTGATGTCCGCCAGTCCCAGCCAGACCTGACGGAGCTGCTCCACGTCGAGGACGACGAGCCGTTCATCCTGCACCCAGGCGAATTCGTGCTCGGTCAGACGCTCGAGTGGGTGGAGCTCCCCGGCGACCTCGTGGCCCGCCTGGAGGGCAAGTCTTCGCTCGGTCGCCTCGGGCTCCTGATCCACTCGACCGCCGGCTACGTCGATCCGGGGTGGAAGGGGAACCTGACGCTCGAGCTCTCCAATGTCGCGAACCTCCCGATCGCCCTGTACTCCGGGATGAAGATCGGGCAGATCAGCTTCTTCAAGATGTCGAGCCCGGTGGACCGCTTGTACGGTGATCCCGAGCTCGGATCCAGGTACCAGGGCCAGTCCGAGCCGACGGCCTCCGCGTTCCACCGCGATTTCGGCCTGGATCAGCGGGACTGACCGCATGGCGCTCAACGATGCGGTCCACTGGTCGGCCGATCTCGGGGGCGGAGTCACCGTCGCGCTGATCCAGGCGGGCAGGTTTCGATCCGACGCCGGCGCGCTGTTCGGTCCGGTACCAAAGATCCTCTGGGATCGATGGGCAACCGACGAGATCGACCACGAGCACCGCCTCCTGCAGGCCCTCAATTGCCTGCTCATCGAGACGCCAGCTGGGCGAGTGCTGGTGGAGACCGGGATCGGCGAGCGGGTCAGCGACAAAGTGCGCGAAATGCGCTCCTACACGGGAGCACCGATCCTCCCGGCCCTGGATGCGGCGGGTTTCACACCCGAGTCGGTCGATGTGGTGGCCATGAGCCACCTCCATTTCGACCACGCCGGGGGCCTCCTCCGAGCGGACGGTGCGCGGGCGTTTCCGCGGGCGACGATTGTCGCCCAGCGGGCTGAATGGGAGATCGCCCTCGGTGACAACAGCCGGCTCGTCGCCTCATACGACCAGCCCGAAATCCAGCTCGTGCGCGCATGGGGCGAGGAGGGCTGGGCGGACGGCGAGGTGGAGCTGCTACCGGGTGTCTCCGTGCTTCCAACCGGTGGGCATTCCAAGGGCCATCAGGCCATCGTCGTCCGCGGAGCGGGTCGCTCGGCACGCGCCCTGGCCTTCTTCGGTGACCTGTGCATGCGTCCGTGGAGCGCCAATCCTCGCTGGGTCACCGCGTTCGACGACTTCCCGCTCGACTCGGTCGCAATCAAGGGTGAGCTCTTCGCCCGTGCCGCCGCCGATTCGTGGATTGTGGCGCTGTCGCACGAGCCGGTGCACCCGATCGGGCGCCTTGTCGCGGACCGCGACCGCTATCGGTTCGAAGGAACCTAGGGCGCGCTCGGGGGCAGGATCGCCTCAACGAAACGACGTGCGCTTGCGTCATCGAGGGGCCCGTTGACCACGGCCCGGATGACGCCTTGCGGGTCGATGAAGAACTGTGTCGGCAGGGCATACACCCGGTAGGTCCGGAAGACCGCCGCGCTTACGTCGGCCCCGATCGTGAAGCCGAGTCCGTACCGCTCGACGTAGGAGCGACCATCGTCGACGGTCTGCTGAACCTGGATTGCGACGAGCGACAGACCCCGATCGCGGTATTGCTCGTCCATGGTCCTGAGGGTCGGGGTCTCCGCCTGGCAGGGCGGACACCAGCTCGCCCAGAAGTTGAGCCACACGCCTCGGCCCCGGAGGTCCGCGAGCCGGATCGGACGACCGTCGAGGTCGGTCAGTGCGAAGGCAGCGCCATCGTCCAGGGTGCCCTCGAGCTCAGGGGCAACGTCGCCGACCTGCAATCCCGGGATCGGGGATCGGAGTTGGTAGGCGGACGCCTCGGGGTTGGGAAGACCGGGGCTGGTGGATCCGAGCGGGGCAGTAGCGATCGTGATCAGGATCGCCGTGACGACGACGATCCCCAGGGCTCCGGCGATCTGGCGAAGACTGAACGGACCGACGCCTCGACGACGCGCTGGGCGAACTTGCCCAGCGCTGCTCTCGAGTGACGGGCTGGACCCTTCCACGAACAGCTCAGATGGCCGTATTGAACGGGACGAACTGGGCCAGCAACGCGAGCCAGTTCATGATCATTGCAAGTCCGATGAAGGCGACCAGGAGACCACCCACGATGGAAACCGCGCGGCCGTGGCGCAGGAGCGGCCGGATCAGGGCGGGTGATCGGTCGTAGGCGGCAGCGATCGCGATGAACGGGAGGCCCAGGCCGGCCGTGTAGGCGAGCAGCAGGATTGTTCCCTGGCCGCCACTCCCGCTGGTCGCCGCCATGGTCAGGATCCCACCGAGGATCACGCCGATGCATGGGGTCCAGCCGACGGCGAAGATCGCGCCAAGTCCAAAGGACGCCAGCCAGCCGCCGCGAGCGCTGACGATGCGGCCGCCCAGTCGATCGGCAAGCCCGGGGCCTGCCGTGGCGCCGACGCTCGCGAGCGACATCGTGCCCGTCGCGCTGGCCAGCGAGCCTGCCGCGCCAGCATCGAGCGGACGCCAGCTTCTCTCGAGCCCCGGGATTCGGAGGATACCTGCGAGGTTGAGGCCCAGGAGGATGAGGATCACCCCGCCGATCTGGCGCAGGAAGGGCAGGACATCGACGAGCGGGCCTGCGAGGTAGGTCGCGGTGATGCCGAGAATCGTGAAGACCGATCCGAACCCTGCCACATACGCGAACGCATGGCGGATCGCGAGCCAGCGCGTCACCTGCGCGCCTGTTCGCCCGACGACGGCCACGGCGCTCAACTGGCCAACATACGCCGGCACGAGCGGGAGAACGCAGGGCGAAAGGAAGCTCAAGAGACCTGCCCCAAAGGCGATCGCGATCGTCAGGTCGGTCGTCACGTCAATCTGGGCCGGCAATCGCCGAGGCTTCTTTGAGACTGCTGTCCAGGACATCGGCGAGGAGGCGGCGCAGTCGCGCCACGCTGGTCGCCAGTTCAAGGCGCCCCGGACCGAGCTCGATCACCGGGATGCGATCGAACAGAAACCGATGGAGGTCCGGATCGGTGTCGATATCGACCTCGACGACGCGTGGGACTGGTAGGCCCCGGCTTGCCCGGTCGGCGAGCAGGATCGTGACCGCGTGGCGTGCTTCGTCGCACAGCCCGCAGCGTGGGCGACCGTACAGGACGAGATCGGGGAGGGGAGTGGTCACCGTCCGATCGTACAACCGGACGAGGAAGGGAGCGATCGGGTGGGGCGAACGGTCGGGTAGCATGACGGCACGCCCCCGTAGCTCAGTGGATAGAGCGCAGCCGTCCTAAGGCTGGCGTCGGCGGTTCGAATCCGTCCGGGGGCGCCAGGACCTCGTTGGCCACGCGTTGCCGCGATCCATGGTTCTTGACCCATACTGAGCCACCCGAAGGCTGGAGAGTGACCGATGGCGGCTTCGATGGGTGGCGACGAACTGGACCTGCGGGCCGCATGAGCCCCGCGTCGATGAGCAGCGTCCTTGCCGCCATCGGCGGCGTGTGCTGGATCGTCAAGACGTTGCTCATCTGGGCGAATGGTGGAACCAGCACGACTGGGGGCGACGTCGGCCTCCTGTTCCTGGCAGGATTTGCGTCTCTGGCGATCGCAGTCGCGCTGTGGGCGTGGGGCGCCACAAC
>JAQBHC010000050.1:0-4145 GCA_032128175.1 Chloroflexota bacterium
AGGCTATTCCTTGCACGATACGGTTCTGGATGAGGGTGCCGAGCTGACCCTGCAGTACAAGAACCACATAGAAACCAACTACTGCATCGCGGGTATCGGCGAGGTCGTCGATGTTGCGACCGGTGAGGTACACCCGATCACGCCCGGCACGCTCTACACGCTGGACAAGCACGACGTCCACATCCTGAGAGCCCTGGAAGGGCAGTTGCGACTGGTCTGCGTCTTTACGCCAGCACTGACGGGCCGCGAACGACACGACGCTGACGGCAGCTATGCGTTGATGGAGCAGCGAACGGATCCGTCGAAGACGAGTTGAGGGTGTCGCACGCGCTGGGCTAGACTCAGCCCACCTCCCGAGCGGGAGTAGCTCAGTCGGCAGAGCGTCTGCTTCCCAAGCGAAGCGTGACGCCAAGCTCGATGTCAGGGACGGAGCTCCACAAATCCGGCCGCGGCGAAATCGCCATCGAACGCGAATGCGTCACGGATGCCGAGCCGTCGCATCAACGCGAAACTCGTCGCATCCACGAACGAGTACTCGCGTTCGTCGTGACGTCGGAGCCAGCCCATCGCCTCCTCCTCGGTGGCGGCATCGACGTGCTCGACATGGAGCCTCGCGGTTTCCGCGATGAACTCGAGAAAATTCGTGGCGGATCCGTGACCGGCACGACGGCGCAGGAAGGTCCACGTCTCGCCGGTGACGTGGTTCGTGCTGACCAGCGGGATCGACGCATTCGCCCGGAGGAGGCGTCTCGCCTCGAGGTGGTGGTCATCGCGCCTGTTGCGCAGCGCCACCCAGAACGAGGTGTCGACGAAGATCACCGGTACACGACCTCATCGATGTCGGCGGGCTCGAAGGTATCGACCCCGGCCATCTTCCACAGCGGATCGTCCTCAAGCTGCGCTAGCGGGCGCAGCACGGTGCGCATCTGACGACGGATGATGGCCGCCTTGGACGTGCCTTCACGCAGCGCCTGGGCCCCCAGCGCCTCATCCAGGTCCTCTTCGATCATGATCTGCAGGCGTTTCATGGCTCGATCCTACACCACTCTGTCAATGTGACGTAGCGCGAGCGTGGAGCGACGTGCTGCCTCGGCCGTTGGCCACCGATCGATCTCACGCTAGAATGGCGACCTCCCGAGCGGGAGTAGCTCAGTCGGCAGAGCGTCTGCTTCCCAAGTCGGTTGGCCTCAGCGCTGTGGGTTCCCGAGTGGGGTACCGACCAAATCGGCTCAGCTATACGCTGTCAGATTTCGGGCATCCGCCTGGGTCGCCGCGAATCGCTGTTGCTCGGGCGACCGATCGACCCTGCGCGACGACGCTAACCGCCCTCGCGCGACGCCCGTGAGCATACGAGCGCCGCGGTGGCGCTCGTCTCGAGGATCTCGAGACGCTTGAGGGTCAGCGCCCGAAGCCTTGGCGACGGGATCTTCGAGACCCACGATCGAGCCCCTCGCACCGAAAGGCGGTTCTTCATCACCGTTAAGACGACGAGTTGTTGCCGAATGCGTCAACAACTCGCTGTCAACGTGGCTGAGGCGATCCGACCTGGGCCCGCCGATATTGACTAGCCCGGTAGTCATCCACCCAGCGGCGTGTGCTCCGCCACTGGCCTCGCGCATCACGCTGGGCTCGGAGGCGGCCGCGCTCTGCTGCCGCACGCAGCGCCCGCGCCGAGAGGTCGCGGGACGCGAGGGCGGCCAGCGGCACCAGGCGTGCCGGGCCGGCCACGGCCGGGACGATGAAGCGCACGAGCGTGTCGGTGATGGCGCGGGCCAGGAACTCCCCGAGGGGCCCGTACTCGCCGGCATCGGCCGTCCGCAGGTTTCGGAGGTACTTCGACCGGTCGGACTTGCGGATGATCGCTGGCGGGTACCCGAGGCGGATGAGCAGGAGGTTGGTGAGGAGCCGACCGGCGCGACCGTTGCCATCAAGGAAGGGGTGGATGCGCTCGAAATCGGCATGGACCCGGGCCAGGGCCTCGGGGAACGGGTCCGTGCTTGCTCGGAGCGCAGCTGCGGCTTGTACCCAGTCGGTCATCAGGGCGGGCACGTCCGACCACTCGGGCAAGCGCATGCCGCCCGGGAACGGCTGGATGTTGTGCCGACGCCATGAACCCGGGCCCTCGGCCGAACCAGCATCGGGATGGGGTGCGACCTGCCAGACCTTGCTCATCGCCAGGGTGTGGACGTGGCGCACCTCGGTGAGCGTGATCAGCTCACCCGTCGTCCAGGCGGCCGGAGCCAGCGCTTGCTGATAGACCCACTGGGCAGCGTCGGCGTAGCCTCGGACCTCGAGGTACTCGGCCAGCTGCTTGTCCCCCACCGCCTGACCTTCGCGCAAGAGCGCCTCGACCTGGCGGAGGACGAGGGTGTTGCCCTCGATCGCCGTAGAGTGGTGGGCCTCCTGGTACCAGATGTCGCCCCAGATGTCGTCCGCCTCGACCGGGCTCGGCAGGCCGCCAAGCCGGGTGCGCAGCTCGGTCACGGCCTCGTCGAGTTGTCCATAGATCGCGGTCCGGCTGCGCCGCCCGGGTTGGCTCGTCATGGCCTCAGGCTACCAAGGTTGTGTCGCCAACACCAGAGAAATGCGCACGACACAATCTTGCCTTCCCGCCTGTGTCGACATGGACGCCTACTCTGCCGCCAAGAAGCAGTCGGTCTCAACAACGGTGAGGACCGCTTGTCGCGCGGCGTTCTTCTGAAGCTGTCACGCTCATGGGTCCCATCAATCCCACCTGGGAGCCTCCTCCACGGTGGCCCCCTCGACATCGGACCACAACGAAACCGTCCTGCGCGCGCTCAAGAGAGCGGGTGCCCAACCGCACCGAGCCAGTCAGGTCGTCGCCGAGGGCGAGCTCGAACGGGGCCGGATCGGTTGCGAGGTCGCGCGTCTCTGTCCTGAGCCCATCGGCCCAGATCCCGGTATGGCGCTTGGCTCCGACGTCCTCAAGCAGACGTTGTACGAGCGCTGTGGCGTCGAGCGAATGGCCTAGAATGGGCCCTGGCGCTCAGGCAGACGCTGTTCCTGAGCGTCCGCCGAGCGGGAGTAGCTCAGTCGGCAGAGCGTCTGCTTCCCAAGCAGAAGGTCGAGGGTTCGAGACCCTTCTCCCGCTCCACCTTCTTCGAGAAAGCAGAATGTCGCTCGGTGTCGTTTGCGACATTCTGCTCGAGTGTTGGGCCCAGAGCCGCGCGCCATGTTCCCCTGTCAATCTGGCAGCCTTCAAGCACGGCGCTTGTGTTTCTTGTGTTTTGCTGCCATCATCGTCGAATGAATGAAGACGTATGGATTCGGACCGGGGATGCCGCCCGGATCCTGGGTACGTCGCGCCAGCACGTGGTCGACCTCTGCTCGCAAGGGTTGCTGTCATGCGTGCGCCGCCCGACGCAGCGACGCTTGCGCCGGAGCGAGGTCCAGTCGTTCGCGGCCCAGCGCGGGTCCCGCACGAGCCTGAGCCGGGACGAGCGTCAGTCATTGTGGCTGCACGCGGCGGTGGCCGGCCACCTCGCCACTGATCCGTCAGGGACCATCGGCCGAGCGCGGCAGAATCTGGAGCTGCTCGGTCGGGTGCATCCGTCGGGCATGAGCGCGCACTGGCTATCGGCCTGGGGGTCCGTGATCGACAGCGGGCCCGACGAGATCCTCCAGACGCTCACCTCCTCCTCGCCACAGGCGGTTGAGTTGCGCCAGAACTCGCCCTTCGCCGGCGTGCTCGCCGACGCTGAGCGACAGAGCGTTCTCGCTGCGTTTCGCAACAGCGAGCGGCCGGATCGTCGATGAACCGCGACCAGCTCGAACACGTGCTGCGGGCGGCGTCGGCGGTCGTGGACGAAACCGATGTCCTGGTCATCGGCAGCCAGGCCGTGCTCGGATCGATCCCCGATGACCAGTTGCCGCCCGAGGCCACGACGTCCATCGAAGCGGACCTCGCTTTCTTCGACGATCCCGACGACGAGAAGGCCGACCGGGTCGACGGAGCAATCGGGGAGCTATCGACGTTCCATGCGACGTACGGCTACTACGCCCAGAGCGTCAGCGTCTCGACCGCCACCCTACCGGCGGGCTGGCGTGACCGGCTCGTGGCACTGGCCACGCCGAACACCGCACCGGCTCGGGGCCTCTGCCTGGAGCCGCATGACTGCGTCGTC
>JAQBHC010000051.1:0-6107 GCA_032128175.1 Chloroflexota bacterium
GCCCCAGCCGGTGATGTGCGCGTAGCGGGCGGTCTGTCCCCCGGGCATCACAGGCGATCGACCTCGATCAGGGGCTGCTTCGCCTTCACCAGTTGGCCTTCCACCCCGTGCACCTTGACGACGCGCCCGGCGAGGTCGCTCTTGATCTCGTTGAACAGCTTCATGGCTTCGATCAGACCGATGACCTGGCCGACGGCCACTTCGCCACCTTCGACCACGTAGGCGGCGGTGCCGGGTGTGGGCGATCCGTACCAGATGCCGGTCAACGGGGCCTTCACGGACGGGCGTTGGTGCGACAAGGAGCCCGCGGTGCCCTGACCCTCGACGGCCCCGGGCGCAGAGGACGATGCGACGGCCGCCGAGGCCACGACTGCCTCGGGCGCGAGGGCGACCTGCTTGCGCAGAACCAGCCCGGTCCCGCCGACCTGGACCTCCAGCTCGGTCAGCTCACTACGCTCGAGCAGCGCGGCAAGTCGATCGACGAGCCCGAGCAGCGCCACATCGCCGGGGTCGGTGGGGAGCGGGGCCGCGTGCTCGTCGCCGTCGCCGCTCGCGGAGGCCCCCACGGACGCGTCGCCATCGGCGTGCAGGCCCTCGTTGCGCGCCATCTCGTCGTTCATGCGTCCCACCGGCGGAAGATCAGCGCGGCGTTCTGGCCGCCGAAGCCGAACGAATTATTGAGTCCGATCCGCAGATCGTGCTGCCCGGCCTGCCTGGGCGTGAGATCCAGGCCATCAGCGGCCGGATCCGGGTTCTCGAGGTTGATCGTCGGCGGCACCGTGCCGGTCCGCAGGGCCTGGATCAGCGCAATCGACTCGAGCGCACCGGCTGCGCCGAGCGTATGGCCGAGCATTGATTTGTTCGCGGTCACCGCCACCTTGGGCGCATGGTCGCCGAAGATCGTGCGGATCGCCTGGAGCTCCGCGCGATCGCCCTCGGGGGTCGAGGTGGCGTGAGCGTTCAGGTGATCGACCTCGGACGGCTGCACGCCGGCCTTCTCCATGGCCCGCCTGGCGGCGCGGACGGCACCGATCCCGCCGGGGGCTGGAAGGGTGATGTGCGAGGCATCCGCGGTCGCGCCATAACCGATGAGCTCGGCGAGTGGCGTCGCCCCGCGGGCTTCGGCGTGGCGCAGCGATTCGAGGATGAGCACGCCCGCGCCCTCCCCCATCACGAACCCGTCACGATCAGAATCGAATGGTCGCGAGGCCCGCTCGGGATCGTCATTCCGGGTGGACAGGGCCTTCATGGACGCGAAGCCGCCCACGACGGCCTCGTGGATCGTGGCTTCAGCACCACCGGCCAGCATCACCTCGGCATCACCGCGGCGGATCGTCTCCCAGGCCTCGCCGATCGCGTGGGCGCCCGTGGCACAGGCCGAAACCGTGGCGAAGTTCGGGCCCAGCGGCCCGAACACAATGGCGATCTGTCCGGCGCCGACGTTGGCGATGCCCATCGGGATGAAGAATGGACTGATCCGATCCGGGCCGCGCTCGGCCATCAGCAGGACGTTGTCGAACAGCGTGGCGACGCCGCCGAGTCCGGATCCCATGATCACGCCGGTCCGCTCGGCAAGCGGGCCATCCATCCGCCCGGGCAATCCGGCCTGGTCGAGTGCCTCGCGGGCGGCCACCAGCCCGAACTGGATGTACCGATCGGTTCGGCGCATGTCCTTTCGATCGAGCACGCCGCTGGCATCGAAGTCGCGCACCTCGCCGGCAATGCGCGACGCGAGCCGGCTCGGGTCGAACCGCTCGATCGTCCGAATACCGGAGCGGCCCGCCACGAGGCCGGCCCAGGTGGACGCGACGTCGTTGCCGAGCGCCGACAGGGCGCCCATGCCGGTCACGACGACCCGCGGCGCTCCAGCCATCACCGGACCAGAGCCATCAGCGGACCAGTTTTCCGGTCCGAACGGTGGCGGCGCGATAGACGTCGCCGGCCAGGCCGCGTGCAGAAATGGCGTCGGACGCGACCATCGTGTCGAATTCGGTGCGCTGGATCTCGGCCGTCACGCTTTCGCCGTCAACGGTGATCAAGGCCCACGATGCGGTCGGATCGCCGTCGAAGACGTAACCCGCACTGCCTCCGTTCACGATCTGCTTCCAGCCGAAGTCGCGGACCTCGGGCTTGTGCGTGTGACCGCAGCAGATGACCCGCGCGTCCGTCCGCGACAGTCGCTCGAGCGTGACGCTGGCGTCGAGATCGAGATCGAAGCCGGCGGTCTGTGAACCCGGTGAGGCGTGGGTCAGGAGCAGCATCGTTTCCCCGATCCGCACCCGCCGCTCGGCCGGCAACCGGCGCAACCAGGCGAGGGCGTCGTCATCGAGCGCGTCATGTGCCCACTCGGCGGCATCCTGGATGGCGTTGGGCACGCCGTCGGTCATCCACGGGAAGGCTGCCGCGTAATCGAAGTCGGCAACGGCGATGTCCGTGTTGCCCTGCACGATGATCGCACCGTCGGTTTCCATCTCGCGGAGCATGGCAATCGTGCCCGCCGGGTCGTGCCCGTGCAGCACGAGGTCGCCGGCAATGAGGACGACGTCCGGCTTCTCCTTCTTGAGGGCCTTCCGAACGGCCTCGAGGGCGGTGACGTTGCCGTGGACGTCGGACAGGACGGCGACGCGGGTGCTCACCGAAGCACGCCCTCGCCGGGAATGATGAAGCTGAGGGTGGCCTCGCAGGCGATTTCGCCGTCAACGCTCGCGACGCCCCGGGCGCGGCCGAAGCGCTTGCCCAGCTTCTCCATCGTGATCTCGAGGCGGAGCGTGTCCCCTGGAACGACGACCCGCTTGAACCGGCAGTCGTCGATTCCGGCGAACAACCCGATCCGATCCCCGAAGCCGGGCTGCTTGGCGACGTAGACCGCCATCGTCTGGGCGAGCGCCTCAACCTGGAACACGCCCGGCATCACGGGCAGCCCCCGGGAAGTGCCCATTGAAGAACCACTCCGTCGCGGTCACGCCCTTGATCCCGACGATCCGCTGCGCCGCAGCGTCATATTCGATGATCCGGTCCACCAGCAGGATCGGCCAGCGGTGTGGGATGAGGGCTTCGATTTCCCGGGTGCTGTGGATGGTCTCGGTCACGGGCAGACTCCGCTGGGCGGGATGGCGATCACGAACGGGCAGCGGCAGCGAGGAACGCCGCGCTTCCGACGCGATCGAGCAGATTGGTCGTCATGGCGCCGTCGAGGAACGTCTCGCTGGCGAGGATCGCCTTGTGGATCTCGACGTTGGTGATGATCCCCTCGACGACGAGCTCGTCGAGCGCCGCCCGGCCCCGTTCGATGGCGGTGGCCCGATCCGGACCCCAGGCCAGGAGCTTGCCCAGCAGCGAGTCATAGAACGGGGGCACTTCGTACCCCGGAAAGAGGTGCGAGTCCATCCGGATGCCCGGGCCGCCCGGCGCGTGATAGCGCTCGACGATCCCGGCGCTCGGCCGGAACTCGTGGGCCGGATCCTCGGCGTTGATCCGGAATTCGATGACGTGCCCGCGGTGCTGAATCTCCGCCTGGGTGAGGCCCAGCGGCTCGCCCGCCGCGATCCTGATCTGCATCGCGACGAGGTCGATCCCGGTCAGCATCTCGGTAACGGCGTGTTCGACCTGGATCCGGCAGTTGATCTCGATGAAGAAGGCGTCACCGTTGGCGTCGACCAGGAATTCGAGCGTGCCGACGTTCTCGTAGCCGGCCGCCACGACGGCGTGGATGGCCCGCTCAGCCAGCGCGTTGCGCGCCGCCGGGGAGAGGGCCGGCGTTGGGCCTTCTTCGAGGATCTTCTGGTGCCGGCGCTGGACCGAGCAATCGCGGTCACCGAGGTGGACCCCATGGCCGTAGCGGTCCACGGCGACCTGGATCTCGACGTGGCGGTTGTCCTCGAGCCACTTCTCGAGGTACAGCGAGTCGTCGCCGAACGCGGACTTCGCCTCGGACCGGCAGACCTTGATCGCCGATTCCAGCTCGCGCGGCGTGCGCACCATGCGCATCCCCTTGCCGCCGCCGCCCGCTGACGGCTTGATGAGTACCGGGTAGCCGATCCGGGCCGCCTCGGCCAGGGCGTGCTCATCGTCGCGGAGCATCCCGACCGATCCCGGGATCGTGGGCAGGCCGTGGCTCCCGAGGAGCCTGCGCGTGCCCTCCTTGCTGGCAAAGCGATCGAGCACCTCGGGTGGCGGCCCGATGAACGTCAGGTCATGGGCCCGGACGACCTCGGCGAAGGTCTCGTCCTCGGACAGGAAGCCGTAGCCCGGGTGGATGGCATCGCAACCCGTGACGACGGCCGCCGAGATGACCGCGGGGACCGACAGGTACGAGCGCTTGGCATCCGCCGGCCCGATGCAGATCGCCTCATCCGCGAGCTGGACGGCCAGGCTGTTGCGGTCCGCTTCGCTGTACGCGACTACGGCCTCGACGCCCATCGTTCGGCAGGCGCGCAGGATCCGCAGCGCGATCTAGCCGCGGTTCGCGATGATGATCTTGTGGAACATGGTCAGCGCGTCTCCGGGACGGCGGAGCCCTCGATATGGATCAGCTCCTGCCCGTACTCGACGGCGGTCCCCGCTTCGACGATGACGCCGACCACGATCCCATCGGCCGGGGCGAGGACGTCGTGCGGGATTCCGAGCATGTCCACGGTGCCGAGACGATCACCGGCACGAACGCGCGTGCCGCCGACCGCGGCACTGCCGGGCTCGAAGATGCCCACGGCCGGCGAGGTGGCAATCGGTCCGTGCGTGATCGGCCCCGCTGCGACGGCGCCGCTGGCGGCGGCTGCGGCGGCTGCGGCGGCCGAACCGTCGCTCGCCGCTCCGTCGATGCCGAGGCCCGGTCCGACCGCTGTGAGCGAAGGGCCGGCGCTCCCGTTCGACCCGCTCCCTGTTCCGGCAGAGGTGGCCGTACGCGGTGCTGGCGCGCCGACTCCGTCATGACCGGGGTGAACGCGCTGGCCGGCTCGATCCGTCGCGCGACGTGCGAACGGAGCGCCCGCACCGGCAGGACGGCGCAGGCGTACGTGCCAGTCTCCCTCGCGGACCTCCAGCTCTCCGACGTTCAGCGAGCCGAGCTTGGCGACGAGGGCCGGGACCAGCGCATCCATGAGGCGATCGATGCCGGCCTGATCCGCGGTTCGGGCGGCATCGCGGTCGGCGGAGCGATCCTCGGGCAACGCTAGGACTCCTCGGGCGCAGGTGGTTCGTCACGGGTGGACGAACCGGTAGTCGTGGTGCCGGTCAACCAGCGGGTCGGATCCAGCAAGTCGCGCAATCGATCGCCGAGCCCGCGACTGGGCACCGGGACGGCCGGCGGCGCGCTGGTTTCAGTGTAGGCGCCGAAGGCCCGGTAGCGCCGATATCGGGCCGCGAGGAGCTCGTAGGTCGGGATCTGCTCGAGGCGCTCGAGCTCGACGACGATCACCGATCGAAGGCGGCGCGCGGTCTCGGCGGGATCCGCGTGGGCCCCTTCGCCGGGTTCGGACACGACCTGGTCCACGACCCCGAGCTCGAGTTGGTTGTCCGCGGACATGCGCATCGCGAGGGCGGCGGTCGCAGCCTCGTCGGCCGTTCGCCACAGGATCGCCGCACAGCCCTCCGGGCTGATCACGCTGTACACGGCGTTTTCCAGGGCGATCACGACGTCCCCGACCGCGATGGCGATGGCGCCGCCCGAGCCCCCTTCACCGGTAATGATCGCGATGATCGGCGTGCGCAGTCGGGTCATCAATCCGATCGAGCGGGCGATGGCCTCGGCGATGCCGCGCTCTTCGGACTCGGGGCCGGGATGGGCGCCCGGAACGTCGACGAAGGTGACGACCGGCAGCCCGAAGCGCTCGGCGAGTTCCATGGCCCGCATCGCCTTCCGGTAGCCCTCGGGGTGCGGCATCCCGAAGTTGCGCCGGACGTTCTCGTCGGTGTCGGCGCCCTTCTGCTGGCCGATGAAGACGACGCGGTGGCCATCGATCCGGGCGAAGCCGCAGGCCATCGCCGCGTCGTCCCCGAATGCCCGATCGCCGTGCAGCTCCACGATCTCGTCGGCCATCTCCGCGAGCAGGTCCAGCGTGCGTGGCCGCCCCTGGTGGCGGGCCAGCTGGACGCGCTTCCACATCGCGGTC
>JAQBHC010000052.1:0-17698 GCA_032128175.1 Chloroflexota bacterium
CGGATGACGCGTTCTACGACCTCGTTGAGGCCCGCTTCCGGCGGGTCATCGAGGCGGACCCGGTGGCGGCCACCTACCTCGGGATCCATGCCTGGGACGATCAACTTCCCGATGCTGGCCGCGAACGGGTCCTTGCCGAGCTCGCGGACGATCGTCGCCACCTCGCGGCGATCGAGGCGATCGCCCCCGCCTCCCTGGGTGCACTGGCCCGGTTCGAGCGAGATGTCGAGATTCACAACCTCCGCCGGTCGATCTTCGACACCGACGTCATTCGTCGCTGGGAGCGCCATTCGTCGGGGATCGATGGCGTCGGCGATGCCCTCTTTCCGCTCCTCGTGCGCGATTTCGGGACGCCTGCAGAGCGTTTCGATGCCATGGCCGGTCGCCTCGAATCAATCCCGCGCCAACTCGGGGAACACCGGACGAGAGCATCCGGTCCGCAGGTCCGGCTGTGGCAGGAGCTCGAGATCTCGTCCGGGCGGGGAATGCCCACGTTCTTCGAGGAGATCGTCGCGGCCGCCGAGGAGTTGGCCGTTGCGGCCCCGCTCGTGGACCGCCTGCGCCGGGCGGCCGGTCGGTCTGTCTCCGCGATCGAGGCGCACCTCGAATGGGTCGCACGGAGCCTGCACCACGCGACCGACCAGTGGGCCCTCGGGCGCGAACGCTACGACGAGCTGGTGCGCCTCCGGGCATTCGACGGCCTGGACGCCGACTCGATCCTGGCTGTGGGCTGGGAGCAGCTCGAATTGCTGCACGCGGCGCGGGCGGCGGCGGCCCGCGAGATCGACCCCGACGCCTCAGAACACGAGGTCATCGAGCGGGTCAAGTCGGACCACCCTCCGACCTTCGACGCGGCGCTCGACGAATACCGGCTGGCGATGCGCCGCGCCCGTCAGCACCTGATCGATCACGACATCGTGACCGTGCCGCCGGAGGAGCGGATCGGCGTCATCGAGACCCCGGGCTTCCTCCGCAACGTGCTGCCCTTCGCCGCCTATTTCCAGCCCGCTCCGTTTGATCCGGCGCCGATCGGGACCTATGTCGTCACGCCGTCCGTCGATGGTGAGCCCCGCGAAATTCGGGAGCATTACCGCGCATCGATCAGCAACACCAGCATCCATGAGGCCTACCCGGGCCATCACCTCCAGCTCAGCGTGGCGTCACGACACCCATCGCTGACGCGGTTGTTCGCGGACGCCCCCGAGTTCGTCGAGGGCTGGGGCATGTACAGCGAGCAGATGATGCGCGAGGAGGGCTTTGACGACGGTCCGGCATTCCGCCTGGCGCTGGCCACGGATGCCATCTGGCGAGCATGCCGGATCATCCTCGACATCCGGATGCATCGCGGGGAGCTCAGCCTGGACGAGGCCACGGACTTCCTCGTCGAACAGGTGCGATTCGAACGACCGAACGCCCTGGCCGAGGTCCGCCGGTACACGTCGTCCCCGACCTACCCCTTCTCGTACCTGCTGGGCAAGGTTCTCATCCTGCGACTCCGGGAGGATGAGCGGCGGCGCCTCGGTTCTGCCTTCAGCCTGCGCGATTTTCACGACACGCTCCTTCAAAACGGCTCATTACCCATCAGCTTCCACCGTCGCCTCCTGGCCGGCGAAGGCACTCCAGCTTCTGGCGGCAACGCGGTGTCGGCGGGTCGAGCCGCGGCGCAGCGGTGACCGCGAGGGTCATGCAGGTCATTCCGGCGCTGGACCTCGAAGGTGGGCGCTCGAGGATGGTGTTCTGGCCAGGCGTCTCGACCGGGATCGGCGCTCCGACGGACCGGCCGGATCGAATCGCCGAGCACTTCGTGGCGCTCGGGGCGCCGCTCATCCACCTGGTCGATTTCGACGGCGCGCGGGCCGGCGCGCCCATGAACCTCGAGGCGGTCGGTGCCATCGCAGCCCGCGTTGCGACGCCCTTGCAACTCGCGGGTGGCGTTGACTCCGGGGACGGGATCCGTCTTGCCTTCGCCGCCGGCGCGACGCGGGTCCTCGTGGGTATGGCAGTCGCCGATGATCCGGACACGCTGCGCGAATGTCTGGCCATCGCCGGTGACTGGCTCGCCGTTGGACTCGACGCCCGTGCAGACCGGCTCGCTGCATTCCCGTGGCGACGATCGCGGGTCCCGACGCTTCGAGAGCTCGCCGATGAGCTCGTCGGGTTGGGCGTTGGGCGACTCGTGCTCGGCCACGGCGGTGGGCCGGCTGAGCTGGAAACACTGGCTGCCCTGCGTCGATCCGTCGACGTCGAAATCGTCGTAGCGGGCGGCGTCCGGGACCTCGATGGGGTCCGTCGCCTGCGCGATGCGGGCGTGACGGGCATCATCCTCGGAGAAGCGCTCCTGTCCGGGGCCATCGACTACACCGCCGCCCTGGAGGCCGCTGCATGATTCGCCGCCCGTTCCGCCGCGGCACGGCTGTGCTCGCTGGTGCGCTCGCACTCGCCGCTGCTGCCTGCTCCGCCCCCGTGCTCACCACCCAGCCGAGTCCCTCCACCGCGGCTCGGGAGTGTCCCGCCAGCCAGCCCGCCCCGCTGGCGGCCGGAGAGACCCGAACGGTCCAGATTGCGACGTCGAAAGGCCCGATCACACTCAAAATCGACGGCGCCCTGTCCCCCATCGCGGCCGGGAATTTCGTCGCCCTCGCGGCCTGCGGCTACTACGACGGCGTCGTCTTCCACCGCGTCGTGCCTGGGTTCGTCATTCAGGGTGGAGATCCGACGGGCACCGGGGGCGGGGGGCCCGGCTACACGATCAAGGATGAGCCGGTGACGGCGTCGTACCGCCGCGGCACGCTGGCCATGGCGAGAACCAGCCAACCCGACTCGCAGGGTTCCCAGTTCTTCATCGTCCTGACGGACGGCGCGGCGCAAGCACTCGCCAGTTACAACACCTATGCGATCTTCGGAGAAGTGTCGGCTGGCATGGAATCGGTCGATGCGATCGCGGCGGCCGCGGATGCCGAGAACCCGAGCAACCCGGTCGTGATGGATTCCGTCACGGTCGCCAATCCCTGACCCCGAACCGACGCAAGGAGGCGCCATGACCCGCGCAACAATCGCGACCGAACTCGGCGATATCGAAGTCCAGCTGTACACGACCGACGTGCCCAAGACGGCGGGCAACTTCGTGGACCTCGCACGCAAGGGCTTTTACGACGATGTCGTCTTCCACCGGATCATCCCGGGCTTCGTCGCCCAGGCGGGCGATGGCCAGTATGGGAAGAAGGCAACGTTGGACAGCAGCCGGGTCGGCACGGGAGGACCAGGCTACAAATTCGCTGACGAGTCCTGGAAGGGGAGCTACGCGCGCGGCGCGCTGGCGATGGCGAACGCAGGCCCCAACACGAACGGGAGCCAGTTCTTCATCTGCCATCAGGACCTGACCGGCAAGCTGCCGAAGGACTACACGCTCTTCGGCCTGGTCACCAGGGGGATGGACGTCGTTGACCAGATCGTGACCGCGCCACGGAACGGTCGCGATTTCCCGGACAAGCCCGTGGCGATGACCTCGGTCACGATCCACGACGACTGAATCGGCTGGTCGGACCCAGGGTTTGGCGATTTGCTGGGCCTGCCCGAGGCCCATGTCTGAGCACCCGTCCGAGAACGCGTGCGGCGCCTTTTGGGGCCGTCGCAAGTTTGGTTAAGGAATTTACACCGACGGCGCGTCGAAAAGGGTTGGAATCGAGCGCCGGTTCGTATAGACTCCTGCAGGTACTGCGTTCGCGTAGTCCGCTGCCCCAGCGGCAAAGTCATGGGTAGGTTGGGTCAGGGTAGTCGGTGTAGCCGACGTGATAGATGCCTTTGACGCGTGGGACATCCGCTTCGGCGGAAGTTACCGGGACAGCAACGGAGCGGCTCCTTCGGGAGCCGCTCCGATCTTTTTCCCGCCGGCGTCGCACGGCCGGCAACCAACCGTATGATTGATCCGTTGGCCCCGGAACCGGCGGCCACGATCGCGCGCCTGTAGCTCAGTGGATAGAGCGTTGGGTTCCGGACCCAAAGGTCGCAGGTTCGAGTCCTGTCGGGCGCGCCAGAACACCTCGACAAGCGCCCGCCCTACGTTTGACTCGGGCTCCTGAGGCAGTCGATGAGTTGCACAACCCAGCGGTCGAACGCCGTTGCGAAGTCTTCGCCGAACGTGTCGAGATCCGGCTCGGGGAGCCCCTCGCTTGTGATCCGGGCCAGTAAACCCTCGACGACTCGCCGTGCCTCGATCGCCCGTACGGGCGGGGGCATCCCGTTCTGCCGATCGAAACGAAGCACTTCGAGCGCCACGCCGAACCGGGCCGCCCAGTCGGGCTGGACGATGGGCGGTCGGAGCCCCGGGAGGATTTCGCCGGGCTTGGTCAGAACAAGCCGCCGCTCATTGCCCACTGTCCGCGCCTCCAGCAGGCCCGCCAGCACGAGCGCATCGACGGCGAACGCCACATTGGGCTTTGTAAACCGCGTCTTCCGGGCGAGGTCAGCTACGCTCAGACCGTTCTGAGGAGCCGCCAACAAGGCCGCAAGCACGTCGGCGCGGGCATTGACCCCAAATGCGGCGCGAAGGCGGATGCGCAGCCGCGGCCTCGACAGGGCCGAGCCGAGCCGAGCCTTGCCACGCGTGACGTAGTCCGCGCGCGGCTGGGTCCCCATCGGCCAGGAGGGACCACCGGCGGCCGCGACCGTGGCCACGTACTCGCCGATCGCTTCGAGCGGCGTCCTGAGCTCGCGCGTCACCTGCTTCAGACGGGATCCGTTGACGTATCGTCCGTAGCCCACGCACCAGTCGGAGCTGACATCCCTCAGGCGTGCGTCGGCGTCACCAAGCTCTGCCGTGAGCGCGATGAGCGCCTCGGGATCGACCACGGCACTATCCGGGTCGCCGACCGCGTCAACACCGAGCGCGATCCATTGGATCCAGGCCCGGTTGAGCAAGGCGCGATGTAGCGCGCTAGTCGAGCCAGCCATCGACGTCCTCCACCCCAAGTTGGCGGAGCGTCTCAACGAGCAGCGATCGGTAGCCGGGCGACCGATCGTGGGTCACGGTCCAGCGAGCCGCTGCGAGGAGCTCGTCCCGGCTGGGGTCGAGTTCGCGGAGATCTTGTACATGCCGGCTTCGAGGTCCCTGGTCGACCGTCGCGTAAAGCTTGAAACAGACCATGTCGAATCGATCCGCGAGCCAGGCGACTAGACCGCGGTAATCGCGTCGTTCGAGGCGACCCAGGAAGCCGTCTGGAAGGCCCAGATCGAGCAGCGACTCGGGGCCGAGGTTGACCCAGTCGCTCGCGAGCCCGTAGGCCCGCGCGACGTCAACGACCGCGATGCGGAGCGGTTCGGGCATCGGTCGCATGGGCTTGACCCCGTCGGTCGTCCACTCGCCGAGTAGGTCGAGATCCTTCGTGGCGGGTCGCGTGATGAGCCCCCGCAGGATGAGGTTGCCGCCCCCGATCAGGACGACTTCATAGTGGAGCTCGCGAGCCTCAAGGAGCTCTCCGAGTGCCCCGAGCGCTGTCTCGAGCTGGGTTCGACCGATCGACGACATTCCCCGACTCTAGACGAACTTCTGGTAAGAGTCAATCTAGCGAATCGCCAGAGTAAGACTTCCCTCCAGACGAAAGGGAGCCGGATGTTTCGCACATGATCGTTCCCGGCCGCCGCCCGACAGGTGGCAGGGTGAGCGCGAGTCCGTGCCGGTATGCGGGCGGTGTGAGGCGCAGGGCGACCCAGGGCGTCGAGCCACTCCGTCGCGCATCGCGCCGGCACGGCCGCGAGCAGCCGATCGAAACGAGTCCCAGTGGTGGTAGCATATAGGGCATGAAGAAGACTACCGTCTACCTCGAGCCCGAGCTGGACCATGCACTAGGTCGCTTGGCCGCCAAGCGGCGCGTTTCGAAGGCCGAGGTGATCCGAGCCGCATTGCGGGATGCGGCCATGCATGTCGAGCGGCCCCGGATCACGGGGATCGGCCTTGCTCACGGGCCGGGCGACGTGGCCGACAATGTCGATCGTCACCTCGCCGAGACTAGCTTCGGCAGCGAATGATCATCCTCGACACGTCGGTCATCTTCGCGCTGCTCGATGCGGCCGACAGCCGACACCGCCAGGCGCTCGAGTGGTACGACGCGGTCAATGAGGAGCTGGTCACGACGCCGCTCGTGCTCGCGGAGGCCGATCACCTGGCCACGACGCGCGGTGGTCCCCGTGCGGTCCGGGCCTTCCGGGCCGACGTAAGTGCGGGCGCCTACCTCGTGGAATGGTGGCCGACCGCCGCTCGGGAAGCCGCCGAGCTGGCTGATCGTTATGCCGATCTCGGGATCGGCCTGACGGATGCGTCGCTGGTCGTCCTGGCCGCACGCGTTGGTACCGTGGATGTCGCCACGTTCGACGAGCGGCACTTCCGGGCCATCCGCCCGCTCGGCGGTGCGGATGCGTTCCGACTTCTGCCGCTCGACGCCTCAGCGTAAGCGGGCTCACGGCGTCGAGCACGGCATTCCACGCCAAGCGCTCGCGCCCGGGACGGGCCGCAGGCCACTGGATCGGTATTCGACTACTGAACAGCGCCTATGACCAGCCGAGCAGGAGCGCAAGACCGATGAGCAAGGTCGGGAAGTAGATCACCGCCGGGATCACCTCCCGCGACGCAAGCGCCCCAACGATCGGGGCTGCGGCGATGAGCGTCGCCAGCCCGGCCACGGGTGCCGCGACGCCGCCACTGATCGCGAGCGTGAGCCCGATCGTAACGAGCGACGCGCTGCTGGCCAGCATGAACGCGGAGAACAACCCGCTAAACGCGGCGCCGAGCAGCGCCTCCCCGGGCTCGGTCGGCGTACCGGCCACGACCATCCCGGCAAGAGCCGGCGTGGTCCTGTCCCTGATCGTCACGACCGCGCACCAGAGGGTCCCAGCGATCGCGTACACGACGGCGGCGGCGGCAAGGACGGACCTCGGTCCCTGGGCCGCATCCACGGATCCGGCCAGGACGCCAAGCCCTGCCGCCGTGGCGACCGTGGCGGTCGCGAATCCCGCATTGGCCAGTGCCCAGTCCGGGCGATGTGCGTGACGAGCACCAGGTGCTCGTCACGTGGTGCCGTCCACGCGGAGAAGAGGGCCGGCCTGGCCACGCCGATCCCGCCGATGATTGGGCCGACCACGAGGAGCAGCGACGCGACCATGAGTCCGTCAGTCATCGTTCGTCACCTCGCGCTCAGAGAGGACACGGAAACTGGCGCCGCGTCCGTGCCGACATCCTGACGCCCCAGGCGCAGGAGGTGTCGGCCGAACCAGAACGCCCAGATCGGGTAGCCCACGTACATCGCGGCGAGCAGGCCCATGCGCCCTCCGCGGGGCAGCAGACCGCTTCGACGGATACGATCGTCGCCAGCGCGCCACTCCACGATCCTCGGGGCTCGTACGCAGCCGCTCGTCTTGCCGACGGACGAGTGCTCTTCGTCGGCGGCTACAAGGACGGGCGCGCGCTCGCCAGCGCCGAGCTCTTCGACTCAACCACCGCCACGTTCACGCCGACGGGTTCGATGCTGACGGCCCGTCTCAAGTTCACGGCTGCCCCGCTCCGCGACGGATCCGTAATCCTGCTGGGCGGCGCGGGGGATATCGAAGGACGCAGCGCCTTCGCCACGACCGAGATCTACAGCCCGTTGACCGGCCGATTCCGTGATGGCCCAGGGATGAACGAGCCGCGCTACAAGCTGGAGGGTTCGACCGTCGTCCTTCGCGATGGCGCGGTGTTCGTTGCGGGGGGCGCCGCGAGGCCTGAGATCCTGAGTTCGGCGGCAGACGCGTTCACATCGATTCCTGGGAGCCTTGGCGGCACGAGGCTATTTCTTGCGGCAGCGGCTACAGGCGATTCGTCCGTGCTGATCACAGCGGGGTACGACAACCAGATCGTGCCAACGCCACAGGCATGGATCTACCGGCCCTCGCCCTGAGCGTCGGGTGCTGGTGATCGGCGCAGATTCGTGCCGGAGGCCGCGTCCGTGGGGGTACTATGCCGGGGAGGTTGCTCCCTGGTGGACACGCCGCCCGCCGAACAGCGCGACGGCGCGTCCGAGAATGTAGGCATAGGAGGAGTCCTGGCATGGGATCCCGTACGCGAGGCCTGGTGCGAATCGGGGCGATCGGCATCGTCGCCGCGATCGCCTTCGCCGCCTGTTCGACGACCGTCGGCACGAAGGACGATCTGCCTCCAAGGTGAAGGCCGCGGGGAAGATCGTCATGTCAACTGATCCGGAATACCCGCCCCAATCGGCCATCACCGCGGCCGGAACCTACGAGGGCTTCGATATCGACGTGGGGACCGAGATCGCGAAGCGACTCGGCGTCGACATCGCGTTCGAGACACCGAGCTGGGAGGCGCTCACGGCCGGCTCATGGAGCGGACGCTGGGACTTCAGCGTCGGATCGATGACCATCACGACTGACCGCGAAAAGGTCATCGCGTTCACGAAGCCGTACTACTTCACGCCGGCCCAGATCGCGGTCCTGCCCGACTCGGGCATCACGTCGCTGGATGGGCTCGCGGGCAAGGTCATTTGCGTCGGTCAGGGCACGACATATCTGCAGTGGCTCGACGGGACGCTCGACTTCGGGACCGAGAGCCCGCAGACGAAACCACCGACTGGCGCCTCGGCGACCACGCTCGTCTCCGACCGCAACTGCGCCGAATCGTGGCAGGCTGGCAGGCGTGATTTCGACGGCTGGCTCAGCTCGGCGACAACCGTCCAGGCCGCGATCGACGAAGGCCTCCCGGTCATGGCGGTTGGGGATCCGGTCTTCAACGAACCGCTGGCCGTCGCGTTCGACAAGAGCGGGGCCGATCCCGTCTCCATGGTGGCCGAGGTGAACAAGATCCTCGACGCGATGCGCTCGGACGGGACTCTCAAGAGCCTGTCCGAGAAGTGGTTCGGGGAGGATCTGACCACCAAGATTGGGGGATGACACAGCGTTGACCGATGGGGCGCCGGCAACGGCGCCCCATCGGCTTCTCGGCGGGAGGTGGGCAACATGACAGGCGCTCAGACAAGCACCGCGATCGTCCAGGCCGTGGCCCGCAGCCGGCGTCGCGACCAGCTCCAGTTCCGGCTCGTGTTCCTCGCGACGTGGCTGGCCCTCATCGGTCTCATCGTCGGCGGCCTCGCCGCCGCCAACAAGATCGACGCCGAGTTCCTCGGCAAGTGGCAGGAGTTCATCCTGGCCGGGATCCCGATCACGATCCTCGTGTCCGTCACGTCGATCGCAGTGGCCATCGTATTCGCCGTCCTCGGAGCGCTCGGACGATTGTCTCCGCGACCGGTCATCTACGGCCTTGCGAGCTTCTACGTTTCGCTCGTCCGCGGCACGCCGCTGATCGTCCAGATCCTCTTCATCTACCTCGCCCTGCCCCAGATCTGGGAGGGCTTCGCCGGTGTTCCGACGATCGTTCTCGGCACGTTCGCGCTCGCGTTCAACTACGGCGCGTACATGACCGAGGTGTTCCGGGCCGGGATCCAGGCGATCCCGCGGGGGCAGCTCGAGGCGGCCGCCGCCATCGGTATGACGGACCGGATGACGATGCGCCGGATCATCCTTCCCCAGGCCGTCCGGATCGTGACGCCGGCCATCGGCAACGAGTTCATCGCGATGATCAAGGACTCGGCGCTCGTCTCGCTGCTCGGCGTCCAGGAGCTCCTGTGGCGCGCCCAGCGGGTGGGCACGCAGAACTTCCGGGCGCTTGAGGCGCTTCTCGTCGCGGCCCTCGTCTACTGGCTCCTGACGATCGTCTTCTCGATCCTCCAGGACCGCCTCGAGAAGCGCATGGCCGAGAGCGACCGACGACTGTGAGGACGCGACGATGACCAACGTCCACGACGTCTTCGCCGCTCCGGGCGCACTCACCCCGGCCGGCGCCGAACCCATCGTCAGGCTCGAGGGACTCGAGAAGTACTTCGGGTCAAATCACGTCCTCCGCGGGTGCACCCTGGAGGTCTATCCGAAGGAGACGATCTGCATCATCGGCCGGTCCGGGTCCGGCAAGAGCACGCTCCTGCGCTGCACGAACTTCCTCGAGGAGCCGACCGTCGGGACCGTCGAGGTCGACGGACTGCGTGTGGAGGCCGATCCGCTTCACGCGTGGGACCGCACCCATCAGGAGCGGATCCGCCAGATTCGCCTGCGGGCCCAAATGGTCTTCCAGGAGTTCAACCTGTTCCCGCACATGACCGTGCTCCAGAACCTCATCGAGGGACCGGTCCGGGTCAAGGGACTGGCTGAGGACGAGGCCGTCGCGACCGCCGAGAAGTACCTCGACAAGGTCGGACTCCGGGAGAAGCGTGACGAGTACCCGGCGCGGCTGTCCGGTGGCCAGAAGCAGCGCGTGGCAATCGCCAGGGCGCTGACGATGGAACCAAAGGTGCTGCTCTTCGACGAGCCGACGTCGGCGCTCGACCCAACGCTTGTCGGCGAGGTGCTCAAGGTCATGGCCGAGCTCGCCCACGAGGGCGCGACGATGATCGTGGTCACCCACGAGATGGCCTTCGCCCGCGAAGCCGCAGACCAGGTCTACTTCATCGAGGAGGGCGTCTTCGTTGAAGCGGGTCCACCCGAAGAAGTCATCGACCGCCCGAAGGACCCCCGCACGCAGCAATTCCTCAGCCGCCTCCTTCGGAAGGAGTGAGGTCGGGCGGTAGGGCGATGAGGGCAGCCCCACGGGCGAGGTCGGCGCTCAGGTGGGAGACTTCGTCCAAGCCAAATGGGAGGACGCCATCGGCATGGGCCATGCCAAGCCATCCGGCGACGGTGCGCCCGGCGCTCGAAACCGCCGCGGCACCGCGCGCGCTGCCGCAGTCCTGAAGGGCCGTTCGCCGTTCCCGCCGATATCCGACTACGCGTTCCTGTCCGACGGCGAGGTCACCGCACTGATCGCCCCGGGCGGCAACGTCGAATGGATGTCGGTGCCGCGGATGGACTCGCCGAGCATCTTTGGGGCGATGCTTGATCGTGACGCCGGTGGGTTCCGCCTCGGCCCGGCCGACGTCCAGGTGCCGGCTGCTCGTCGCTACCTGCCGGGGACCATGATCGTGGAGACCAGCTGGAGCACGCCGACCGGCTGGCTGATCGTGCGAGATGTGCTTCTGATGGGGCCCTGGCACCACGAGCGGGACCGCTCCGCCACCCACCGTCGCCCTCCGACGGACTATGACGCCGAGCACGTCCTGCTGCGAATCGTGCGCTGTGTGAACGGGGAGGTCCAGCTCGCACTGGACTGCCAGCCAGTTCTGGACTACGGACGTCTCCATGGCTCCTGGGAGTACGTCGGCGAGGGGTACGGGCAGGGCACGTACACCGCCGACGGCAGCGATGTCCGGCTGACCCTGACCTCGGATGTCAACCTCGGATTCGAGGGGCCCCGCGCGATCGGCCACACGCTGATCAAGGAGGGCGAGGTGCGATTCTCTGCCCTGTCCTGGGGCTCAGAAACGCCGCCAGCCGACTCCGACGAGGCTTACCGGCGGCTGGTCTGGACGGCCCATCACTGGCAGCACTGGCTTGCCCGGGCGCGCCTTCCCGACCATCGCTGGCGCCCGTATCTGGAACGGTCAGCGCTGACCCTCAAGGGGCTGACCTATGCGCCAACCGGGGCGGTCGTCGCGGCGCCGACCACGTCGCTGCCCGAGGATCCAGGTGGAGAGCGCAATTGGGATTACCGCTATTCGTGGATCCGGGACTCCACCTACGCCCTGTGGGCGCTGGACACCCTGGGCCTTGACTGGGAAGCGACCGACTATTTCAGCTTCCTGGCCGACGTCGTCTCCTCGGGTGACGAGCTCCAGGTGATGTATGGCATCGGGGGTGAGTTGGAGCTTGGTGAAACCACCCTGGACCACCTGCACGGCTACGAAGGGTCGCGGCCCGTTCGGATCGGGAACGGCGCATTCCGCCAGCGTCAGCACGACATCTGGGGCTCGCTTCTCGATTCCGTTCACCTCCACGCGAAGACCCGCGACCAGCTCGATGATCGGCTGTGGCCGGTCCTCATGCGCCAGGTTGAGGCGGCCCTCGAGCATTGGCGCGAGCCGGACCGTGGAATCTGGGAAGTACGCGGAGAGCCGCAGCACTTCACCTCGTCCAAGGTCATGTGCTGGGTGGCCGCGGATCGGGGGGCCAGACTCGCCCGCCTCCGCGGTGACGACGCTCTGGCGGCCCGCTGGCAGGCGGGCGCGGATGAGATCCATGCTGACGTGCTCGCGAACGCGCTCGACGAGCGTGGCGTGTTCACGCAGGCCTACGGGAGCGTCTCGCTCGATGCATCGACCCTGCTGATACCGCTGGTCGGCTTCCTGCCTGGAACCGACGAGCGCGTGCGCAAGACGGTCAAGGCGGTTTCCCGCGAACTCGCCGTGGACGGCCTCGTTCGGCGCTACATCGCCGCCGAAACCGACGATGGGCTGACCGGCAACGAGGGTGCCTTTCTGATCTGCTCGTTCTGGCTGGTCTCGGCGCTCGTGGTCATCGGCGACACGGCGCGTGCGCATCGGCTGTGCGAGAGTCTCCTGGCGCACGCCAGCCCGCTCGATCTCTACGGTGAGGAGATTGATCCGGAAACCGGGCTCCACCTCGGCAACTTCCCGCAGGCGTTCACGCACTTGGCACTCATCAACGCGGTCATGCGAGTGATCGAGGCCGAGGCCTGATCCATCCCCAGCCCCGCAGGCGAGGTCGTCAGGATTCGAGGCGCGCCCGGACCAGGTCGGCGCCGTCCGGAAGGCGCGTGAGGCGGACCGACCAAGTGCCATCCATCTGCCAGGCAGTCGCCGCGACCATGTCACCCAACTCGGCCGAGGCTGCGTATTCGATCGTGATCCGGCGCGGCAAGGTCGTGCTGGCCTCGACGCCGCCGGCCGACGCAATCGCCTCCTCGATCCAGTCGAGGTAGACCGCATTGTTGACGTGGCCCATGGGATCGAGGTCCTGCATCCGCACAGGGAGCTCGAGCCGCACCGCGTCCGCCGGGACCTCCGTGGCGGGTACTCGAATGATCTCGTCGCCCAACTCGGGGTTCGGAAACGCGTCACCGAAATCGAGCGGAATCCGGAGAATCCGGCCACGCTCGTCGACGATCACCCAGTCCGTGACGGCCAGGGCTGCGAGCGTGCCATCGGGGAGACGGAACTCGCCGCGTCGACGGGCCCAGATCTTTCGATGACCGACCACCGCGGTCGCGAGACGAAGACTCGTGCCCATCGTGATTGGCGCGAGCGCCTCGAGGTCAACGGATCGGACGACCCACCAGCGGCCTCGCTCCGTGTACCAGGTCCGGTCGAAACCGAGATCCTCCGAGTGCCGCCAGGCGATATCCGCGGCGTACCGGAGGAGCCCGGAGGTTCGAATTCGGCCGTCGGCGCCGGCTTCGTCGAAGCGGACCCGATAGCTCGTCGCGTAGCCATTGTCGATGCCCTCGACCGGTCGATCCTGTCGCCCGACCAACTCAGAATTCGCCGTCACGACACGGTCTCTGCACGGCGGCCAGACAGCCGGTCGAGTGTTTCAATGGAGACGAGCCGCGTACCCATACGTGGCGCGGTGTGGCGCGCGAGGCGCACCTCGCATGACCGACGCGCATCGAAGACCACGAGGACCGGCAACAGTCGCTCCCCCTCGGCGGCCGCATTCGCCCTCGCGTCATCGAGCTGGTGGAGCACGTCAGCCGAGATGCCGCGCGCGCCCCACTTGCAGTCGTAGGCCTCGGAGGCACCGGGCGCTTCAACGGTCACGTCGTACGGATGGATCTCGGCCCGGACCCCGTCAAACAGGATCCGCCGCTCCCGTCGGAGGGTTGCCTGCCCGACTCGACGGGCCAGCAGATGCTCGGTGACCGCCTCGACGATGGCGCCACGGAATTGACTGCGGACCTCATCGCCGCGCCCGGCCACGGCCAGCGAAGCCGCCAGGATGGCCTCGGATCGTTCGCGCTCCGCTGCGTCCGGGGTGGCGGCCCCGTTCCCGAAGAGGGACGGGAAGGCGACCCGCCAGCCACTTTCGTCGTCAGTTTCCCCGTTCATCACGGCTCTGGCTAGGACCCGCTGCGCGGGTGTCGCATCGGCCAGCAACTCGGCGGCCCGGGCGACCAACCGGTCGCTCTGGATGCCCGCGTACACGACCGCCCGCGCGTCCTTGGCCGCGTCCTGAAATCTCACCAGGCCTGCTCTCGCAGGGCGACGAGCGTCGCCTGTGGGAGCGTTGACAGCCAGTCGATGGCGCGGTGCGGATCCGCGATTCGGCCAACCTCGTCGACCAGACGGTCGATCGCAGGCTCGAGCGTCGGATCTGGAACCTCGGTCGCTCGCTCGGCGGCGACGGCCCGCAGCCGGGCAACCCAGACGACCTCGAGGTCGTGTACGTAGGTCCATTCCTCTTCGATCGACTCACCCAACAGCACGAGGTCGGCGAGCGCGATGACGATGCGCTCGACGAGGGCGGGGATCGAGGTCATGGGGACAGCGTAACCGGCGGCAGCCGGGGAACGCGTCAGGTTGAGCCGGACCACCCAGCGGTAGATCGCACCGTTCGTGACGGGCGCGAGCGTTCGACGCCGCCGAGCACTCGCTCGGCCCGAGCGCTCAGGGCGGCAAGTCGTCGCTGGGCGTTCTGATCCCAGGCGCGAGAGTAGGCGTGGAGGGCGGCCCGTCGGATGTGGAAGGCCTCGTCGCGATGGCCGGCCTGCTCGAGCTCGGCAACGCGTTCCAGGACAGCCCGATACAGCTCCGGTAGCGTCTGGCCGATAGACAGAGTCTCCACGAGGAGAAGAGTGGGACCAAATGACCGGCGCGGGAATAGGCCGCAGGTCCCAATCGCGGTCGGCATTCGGCCGATGGGATAGGCTCGCGTGGGGTCGTTAGCAGGCTTGGAGGGAGCGCCCATGGATCTCGGAATACGTGGCCGGCGAGCGCTCGTCGGCGGCGCGTCGAGCGGCCTTGGGCGCGCGATCGCGGAGCAGCTCGCGGCGGAGGGCTGCACCCTCATGCTCACCGCGCGTCGTACCGGCCTCCTCGAGGAAATCTCCGCGGACCTGCGGGCGCGTCATGGGGTCGAGGTCGGTGCCGTTTCCGGGGACTTCACGGATCCGGCGGCGGCGGCGGCGATCGCCCGCACGTCGATCGAGGCGATGGGTGGGGTCGACATTCTGGTGCTCAACGCCGGGGGCCCGCCGCCCGTGGATCCGAACGCCACGGATCGGGACGGGTGGACGCGATCGTTCCAGCTGCTGGCGATCTCACCGATTGATCTCGCGACGCGCCTCTTGCCGGGGATGCGGGAGCGACACTGGGGCCGGATCGTCGCAGTCGGCTCCTATGCGGTACGACAGCCGGTGGACGAGCTCGCGTACTCGAACGCCGGGCGGAGTGCACTCGTTGCCTGGCTGAAGACGGTGTCTCGAGCCGTGGCCGCCGACGGCGTAACCGTCAATGGCGCCCATCCTGGGCGTCACGCAACCGCGCGGATCGAGTCGCTGGATCGTGCTACCGCCGAGCGAACCGGCCAGACGGTGGACGAGGTCCGGGCAAGCCATCTGGCACAGATCCCCGCGGCACGTTATGGGGACCCTGCGGAATTCGCGAGCTACGTCGCGTATCTGTGCTCGGAGCAGGCCGCCTACCAGACGGGCACGTTCACGACGATCGATGGCGGGCTGGTCGCTGGACTCCCATAGCCACGGCTGTTTCCGGCCCGACGGGCCTCAGTCGCCGGAGTGCCAGCCGGAGCGCAGGGAGAACGCCTCAAACTCTCCGGTCGCGGGCATCCAGACCGCGCCGACGCGGTCGACCAGCGCCCCGGCCGGACCCCGCTCCAGACCCCTGAGTAGATGCTCCAGATCCGATCGTTCGCCCTCCGCAACGCAGCGGACCGATCCCCCTGATGTGTTGGCGACCCAGCCAGTCACGCCGAGACCGCGGACGAGCTCGACCACGTAAATCCGGAACCCGACGCCCTGGACCATCCCATGGACCGTGGCATCGAGCCGAACGGCCCTCATCGACCCGGTGCCGGCGTCCAGCGGAGCGCGAGTACGTCGAGCACCAGCTCCGGGCTGACGTTGCCGTCGAGGCGCTCGGCTGCGACGTCCAGGCGGCGAAGCGCGGCGCCGATGGAGTGCGACGTCATCCGGCTCGCCGGCCGGCCCAGATCGTCGGCAAGGTCCGGGTCCCGAATGGCGCCGGAATCGCCAGCAACAACGAGGCCGAGGTCACGGACGACGGCGCGCCAGATCTCGAGCAGCGACAGCGCAGCGCGGCGGCGTTCGGCAGCCGGCACCCGAGTCGTGCGCTCGGAAGACGTCGCGTCCGGTTCTCCGCCGTCGCCGTCGACCGTCGTACCTGACGGTCCGTTCGCCTCGGCCGCGATCCGGGCCGCGGCCTTCGCGCCGCGGCCGCGAGGACTCCGAGCGGTCTGCTCACGGCCTGATCCGGCAGCCGCCAGGGCCGCGCCGGAGTCGAGGGCTCCGACGAGCTCACCGGCACGGGCCGCCAGATCCCGGATCCCGCCCAGGCGCGCGCTGAGGCCAGCGTCGAGCAGGTCGATCACGGTCCGCGCGATCTCGGCGCGCAAGGTGACGGCCTGCGGAGCCCTCGCGAACGCGATCGCGTGACCGGGCCGACCGTCCGTGATCCGGGCCAGCCGCGCGGCTGTTGGAGCGTCGGCGACACCCTGCTCGACGAGGACGGTCTCGACGTCGCGGGAGCCCATCCGCCCGAGGCGGACGCGAACGCAGCGCGACCTGATGGTCGGCAACAGGCGCTCCTCGTCGTCTGCACACAGGATGATGGTTGTCCCTCCGGGCGGCTCCTCGAGGGTCTTCAGGAACGCCGACTGGGCATCCTCCGACATCCGGTGGGCGCTTTCCACGATGGCCACGCGCGCGCCACCTTCAACGGGCAAATAGGCCAGTTCGCCGACCAGGTCGCGCACACCCCGCTCGTCCTTGCCGCCGATCGGGATCAACCGGCCCGGCCCGGCTGGTGAGAGCCAGTGGAGATCCGGATGGTTTCCGTGCTCGACCATGCGGCAGGCACGGCAGGCTCTGCACGGCCTCGCGATGCCAGGCTCGGCCTGACACAGGAGCGCTGCCGCGACGTCAAGCGCCAGCGTCGTCTTCCCCACGCCGCCCGGACCGGCCAGCAGGACAGCGTGAGGCAGGCCGGATCGGAGCATCGCCCGGATCGCAGCGACGGCGACGGGCTGTCCCCGTGTCCGCAGGCCGTCCATGGCCAACCGTCAGTCGGCGGGCTCGGCCGCCTTGCGCGTCACCCGGCGCTTGGGCGCCGCGGCCGCGCCTGCGGGCTTTGTCGCCTCGGCGGTCGAGGCGACCTTGCGAATTGTCCGGCGTTTCGGCGTGGCGGTCTCGGTGGCCGGCGTGGCGGTCTCGACCGCGGCAACGGGCGCCTTGGCCCCGGCCGGCTCGCGGGTGGCCCGGCGCTTGGGCGCTGTCGCCCCGGCTTCGGGTTCAACCGTGACCTCGGCTGGCGGCGCGCTGGACATGACCGGTTGAGCGGGCCTGGCTGCAGGACGGCTCCCGATCTGCGCCCGGAGCATGGCCTCGATCTCCGGGGGAACCTCGCTCCACGGCTCGTCCGGGTTGCCGATCCGCGCGGCGGGGCGAACCATGGGCCGATCTCCACGGGATCGATCTGGCTCGCGATTGCCACCCCGCGGTGACGGCTCGGAG
>JAQBHC010000053.1:0-18634 GCA_032128175.1 Chloroflexota bacterium
GCTTTCCGGATGAGCCCTATCGCCGTCGGTGCGGGGGAATCGCCGAACGTCTGCGACGGACCCGACACCACCTGACGGGGGACCCGGGGCCGACCGGCGGCAGGTATGCGGATGCTGAGGAGCTCCTCGGTGAGCTGGACGAGATGCAGAGATCCCTCACGACAGCCGGGTTGCGCCGTGTCGCCGCGGGGACGGTGCAGGACTTCCGCTGGCAGGTCGAGACATTCGGGTTCCACCTCGCTGAACTTGAAATCCGTCAGCATGCCGCCGTCCACCGGGCCGCCGTCGCTGCCCTGGAAGCCGGTATGAACGGCGCCGCCACGAACGGCGCCGGCGCGACCCCCATCGACGCCGATCTTGGGGCTGGAGTCTCGCTCGGCGAGGTCCTGGACACGTTCCGGGCCGTGGATCGGATCCGGACGCGTTTTGGCCGCGCGGCCGCAGGGCGCGTCGTGGTCAGCTTCACGGAGCAGGTGTCCGACGTAACGGACGTCCTCAAGCTGGCGGAGGCGGCCATCGGCGCCGCCGCAGCGGACCTTGATGTCGTGCCGCTGTTCGAATCTGCTGCCTCGCTGGAAGCCGCGGATGCGCTCCTGGAGTCGATCCTCGCCGATCCTCGATATCGGGCGCACCTGCGTGGGCGTAGTGATCGCCAGGAGGTGATGCTCGGCTATTCGGACTCCAACAAGGAGTCCGGATTTCTGACCGCGAACTGGCTGCTCTACCGAGCCCAGGCAGCCCTCGCGGCAGTCGCCGACCGCCAGGGCGTCGAGCTGACCATCTTTCACGGCCGCGGTGGGACAGTCGGCCGCGGCGGAGGTCGTCTGGATCGCGCCGTGCTCGGTCAGCCGCGCGGCACCGTCCGCGGCCGGCTGAAGGTGACGGAACAGGGCGAGGTGGTGGCCTCTCGCTACGGCAATTCCGCGATTGCTCTACGGCACCTCGAACTGCTGGCGGGCGCGGTCATCGTGGCCGGCGTCGAGGACGCCGAGGGCAAGACGGGCGGACCGGCGAACGCTTCCAATGCTGATCTCTCGGTCATGAACCGCCTCGCGGAGGCTTCCTCCGCGGCGTATCGATCCCTCGTCTATGACGATCCCGGCTTTGCCGGGTTCTTCCGGCGGGTCACGCCGATCGACGTTCTGACGACCATGCGGCTTGGATCGAGGCCGGCGTCGCGCGCGACTGGGCTGCCATCGGAGGAGGGCGGGATCGAGGCGTTGCGCGCCATTCCCTGGGGGTTCGCGTGGGCGCAGGCCCGCATCGAGCTGCCGGGCTGGTACGGGCTCGGCTCCGCACTCGACGCCCTCGTCCGCGCCGACGGCGCCAGCGCCCTCGATCACCTCGCGTCGCTGTACCGAACCTGGCCGTATTTGACCGCCGTGATCGATCACGCCGAGCTAGCGCTCGCGCGCTCCGATCTCGGCGTTGCCCGACGCTACGCGTCGTTGGCGGGCGCAAAAGGGGATGCCCGACGCTGGGCCGAGATTGAGGCCGAGCATGAGCGCTGCGTTCAGGGAGTCCTGGCGATTACTGGCCGGGCACGCCTTCTCGATTCGAGCCCGGCCATCGTCCGGGCAATTGCGCTCCGGAACCCCGACATCGATACGTTGTCTGAACTCCAGGTCGGCCGCCTGGCGCGACTCAGGAGCCTGCCCCGAGATGCGGCTGGGCGCGCGGACCTGGAGCGCCTGGTCCGTCTGACCGTGAGCGGCGTCGCCGCGGGTCTCCAGGTTACCGGCTAGAGGCTCGGGCCCCGGCCAAGTCGCCGTGCCAGCGCGCCGGCGAGGCGTTCGTAGTCGCCGATCTCGTTGTAGCGCTGGGCTGAGATCCGGACGACGACTGCGCTTGGCGGGTCGGTCGGGTTGCCCCGCGCCGCCGGTACCGGGAACGCGGTGATCGGGACCTCGATGTGGTCCTCTTCCTTCAGGGCGACCTTGAGAGCCCGGGCCGCCTCCTGACTCGGAGGCACAGGCAGCGGAATGATGGCCATCGATCCGTGGAACGCCGCGGGAATCCGGGGCGTGATGCCGAGCGCTTCCGCGATCAGGGCCCGACCCTTGATGGCGAGATCGTGATTGGCCGCCATGATCCCCGGCCAACCGACGGAATGAAGCCCGCCGACCGCCGAGATCGCGGCGGGAAGGCTCAGCGCCGGCGTGGGATCGGGCGTCCCGGTCCAGTCGAACTCCTTCCAGAGGCGCGGTCGTTCCGGGCGGAGATCGTTCCAGCCGTGGCTGATGGTCAGTGGCCGTATATGGTCGCGCCGGTCTGCCCGGACGTGGAGCACCCCTGAACCCTTCGGCCCACACAGCCACTTGTGGCCATTGCCTGTCCAGTACGCGGCGCCGAGGGCCTCGACATCCACGGGCACCTGCCCCGGTGCATGCGCCGCATCCACGAGGGTGTCGACGCCGCGCGCGTCGAGCTCGCGCACGATCTCCTTGATCGGAAGGATCGTCGCCGTCGGGCTCGTGATATGACTGACCACGGCCAGCCGGGTTCTCGAGGTCACCGCCGCCAGCACGGCCGCCAGCACCTGTTCGCCACTTTCGATTTCGAGCGGCAACTGGACGGGAACGACGCGCGCGCCAGCGGTGCGGGCAACCTCGGCGAGGCCGTTGAGAATCGCGTTGTACTCGTGATTGGTCGTCAGGAGCTCATCGCCGGCCTCGAAGCTGAGGGAGCGCAGCACGGTCGAGACACCCTGCGTGGCGTTCTGTACGAAGACGAGACCCTCGGGATCGGCGTTCAGGAACCGCGCGACCGCATGGCGGGCCTCGTCCATGCGGGCTTCGATCGTCGTGCCCAGAAAGGCCACCGGGCCGGCCTCGAGCTCGTCGACCAGGGCGCGCTGGTGGGCGAGGACCGGCAGGGGACACGCACCGAACGATCCGTGATTGAGGAAGGTGACGGACGGGTCGAGCCGCCACGGGACGTCGGGGCTGAAGCGTCGCATGCCACGAGGATAGGGGAGCCGTCGCCGTCAGGGGACGGACCGTGGACCGGTCGGGCGCTCTGATTGGCTACGATGCGTGCCCATGTTCCCCACCGGCCTCATCCCTCGGGCGGCTGCCTGGATCGCGCACTGGGCGCCGATCCTGCCGCTCCTGGCTGCCGAATTCATCCTCTGGACGGGGTTCGGCGCCCTCCTGCCCGTGATGCCGCTCTACTTCACCGAGAATGGCATCCCGATCGCGCTGCTCGGCGTTGTCATCGCCGCCTGGCCGGCCGCACGGCTGGTCACCGAGCCACTCTTCGGGATGCTGGCCGATCGGACCGCCCGGGTGCCGCTCATGATTGCGGGTCTGCTCCTGGCGGCCGCATCCGTGGGCTCGATGGCGATCTGGACGGGCCCCGTCGCGTTCGTGGCGCTCCGGGCGCTGTCCGGGCTCGGCACCGCGATGTACGACCCGGCGGCTCGTGGCTACCTGACCGACGGTGTGCCGGCGTCACGGCGTGGTGAGGTCTTCGGCCTGTACAACGCGGCTCAAATGGGCGGGATCCTGCTTGGCCCCGCAATCGGCGGCCTCGGGACAGCCGTTGCCGGGAGCTACGTGTTCGTCCTTGCCTTCAGCGCCCTGATGACCGTGTTCGCGGCGATCGCCGTCGCCGCTCGGGTTCGCGAGCATCGTGGACCGCACAGTCGCCCGTTTCCGACGGTCGGCCAAGTCGAGTTTCCGGGCGGGCCCATTCCCGAGTCGCTTGCCGAAACCTTGATGACGAGCGCATCGGCCGAACGGACCGGCCGCGCCAACGAGACGGTAACGGCCCCGGCCTCGCTCCGAAATCGGTTCATCCTTGGGGCGGTACTGGTCAACCTCGCCGGCTATTTCGGTGGCGGGCTGTACGAGACGATCTGGGCGTTGTTCGTCACCGATCGGGGCGGGGACGTCGCGCTCGTCGGACTGACTTTCGCGACATTCGGCCTCACGACGATTCTCGTTTCGCCGATCGGCGGCCGCATCGTGGACCGGCGCGGACCCTATCCGTTCATCGTCGGTGGGATGCTCGTCATGGTCGCGACGATGCTTACCTACCCCTTCATCACGCTGCCGATTCTGTACGTGCCGGTCGTGGCCATCGAAGCCGTCGGGTTCTCGTTCCTCGGACCCGCCACATACGCCGTGATCGGACGCGGAACTCCCGACGGCAAGTCCTCAACCGCCCAGGGCCTGGTCGGGTCGGCGGGGACGATCGGCACGATCGTCGCGGCGCTCGCAACCGGGTTTCTGGCCGCCGCCGACCTCAACGCCCCGTTCTTTTTCGGGGCGATCGTGACCGTCATATTGCTCGTGCTGACGCTCGTCACGGCGGGTGGGGCTCTGCGCTCCATGCGTCCGGAGAAGTCCTGATGGTTGTCAGAACGGGCTCAGTCGACTAGCATTACCAGTCGCGGGGTGGAGCAGCGGCAGCTCGTCGGGCTCATAACCCGAAGGTCAGGGGTTCGAATCCCCTCCCCGCAACCAAGCCGCATACACCTCTAGAACCCCGGTCTCGACCAACCGGGGTTCTTTCTTTTCCCCCGGGAAGCGCGTCCGAATCAGTGGCTCAGGCGCTGGTAGCGACGGACACCAGTCGGTAGGAATACGGCCAGAATCACGAGCACCGAAATCACGGTTACGAGTGCCGGCTGGTCAGCCGCGAGACCGGTGCCGACATACGGATTCGGATTCCCCCACAGCTCGCGCGTCGCAGCCGTCAGCGTGCTGACGGGGTTCCATTCCGCGACCGGCTGCAGGAAGTCCGGCAAGGTCTGTGGCGGGACGAAGACGTTGGACAGGAACGTGATCGGGAAGAGCACCGTGAAGGCGACCTGCTGGGCGACCTCTACACTCGGTACGAGCAGTCCGAGCCAGACGCCGATTGCCGTCATGGCAACGGCAAACAGCAACAACAGCGCAATGCCGACGAGCAGCTCCGGGAGACCGGTGTTGACGCGCCACCCGACCACATAGCCGGCGAGCATCAGGACGACGAGAATCCCGGCGTTGTACACGACGTCCGCCACGATCCTCCCGATGATGACGGCGGGGCGGGCCATTGGCAGGGAGCGGAACCGGTCGAGCAGACCCTTGTTGAGGTCATCGCGCATCCCGACCGCGGTCGTGGCTGCCGCGAAGACGATGGTCTGGGCAAAAATGCCAGGCATCAGATACTCGCGGTAGCTGCCTCCGTCCGGCAGGGGGATCGCGCCCCCGAAAACAAACGCGAAGAGCAGGACGAACATGATCGACTGGAGGATCGCGAAGATTGCGAGCTCCGGGATCCGTGGTATCCGCTTGAGATTGCGCCACGTGATGACGGCTGAATCGGCCAGCAACGTGTTCACGCCGCGGCCTCGGGCGCGTCCGATTCACCGGGTCGCCCGGTCAGGGCGAGGAACACATCGTCCATCGTTGGCCGACGCAACGCGATGTCATCGATCTCGACGCCGGCCTCGCCCAGGTCACGAACTACCTCGATCAGCTTCCCGGCTCCGCCCAGGGCCGGCACGGTCAGCTTTCTCGTGTGCTCGTCGAGCACCCACTGTCCCGAACCGTCCCGGGCCAGGACCTCCTCGGCACGTGCAAGGTGGGCACGGTCGTGGACGACGACCTCGATGCGTTCGCCGCCGACCTGGCGCTTGAGCTCGTCAGCCGTTCCGCGGGCGATGACCCGACCGTGGTCGATGACCGCGATCGTGTCGGCCAGCTCGTCGGCCTCCTCCAGGTACTGGGTGGTGAGGAGCAGCGTTGTGCCATCTCGTACCAGCGTTCGAATCACGTCCCACATGCCCAGGCGGCCCCGCGGGTCCAGCCCGGTCGTCGGCTCGTCGAGGAAGAGCAGCCTGGGGCGCCCGATCAGTGCGCTCGCCAGATCGAGGCGGCGGCGCATGCCGCCCGAGTAGGTCTTGACGATGCGGTCTGCGGCATCGCCGAGGTCGAATTGCTCCAACAGTTCTCCAGTGCGGCGCCGCGATTCGGCCGACGCGAGCTGGTACAGACGACCAAACATCCAGAGGTTCTCGCGCGCCGTGAGGTTTTCGTCAACGGCCGCGTACTGGCCCGACAGGCCGATGACTGAACGGAGTTGCTGCGCCTGTTTCACGACGTCGAACCCGGCCACCGTTGCCCGCCCACCATCGGGGCGCAGGAGCGTCGCCAGGATCCGAACCGCGGTTGTCTTGCCGGCGCCGTTTGGACCGAGGAGGCCGAGCACCGTCCCCTCGTCGACCTCAAGGTCGACGCCGTCGAGCGCCCGGACCTGAGCGTTCCGGGTCCTGTAGATCTTGACCAGCCCCTCGGCCGCGATCGCGCGCATCAAACGTCCCCCGATTCGACCATCGACATCAGGGCGGAGTATATCGGTGAGGCCCCCTGACCCAGATTCCCGAGGCCGATCAGTTCCATCGTCAGTGCCTGAGCCGTCGTCAGTCCCTGAGCCGGCGTCCCTCGAACGTCTCGATGGCCTCGACGAGCGCGGGTGGAACGGGGATCGGACGCTCGGCCGAGTAGTCGTACGAGACGAGCACCGAATCGGCGATGGCTACGAGGCGCGCCGGTCCGTACCGGCTCTGCGGGGCGGACAGGCGATGCACCATCGCGTAGCTTGTCCGCCCGATGTGCTCGATCCGTGTTTCGACGGTGATGTACTCGCCGAAGAACGCGGGACTTCGGTAGGTCATGCGTAGCTCGGCCAGGATCATGCCCTCGATTGCGCCGTGCACACCCAGGTGCATCTGCTCCCCGGTGGCGCTCTCGTAGTAGGCGGCCCGGGCGATCTCTGCGTAGGTCAGATACGCAGCGTTGTTGACGTGGCCCATCGCGTCGGTATCGGCGAAACGGACCTCGACAGTCCGGGCATGCGCGAAGTCACCGGCGATATCGCGGGCATCGGGCGGAACGGCGACGCGCGCGCGGGCGGCGGGCGGCTTGCTGGCAGTCATTGGTGAGGAGTGTAGGCAATGCCGGGGGACACGCACGGCCACTGTCATCTACGCTCCGAGCGTGGAATCTGCGATGACCTCGACGAGCCGTTCCTCGGCGCTCGTTGGCACCGTGATCACGGCGTCGTGGGGGCCGATCTATCTTTCCGCTACCGAGGTCGGCGTCGTGGCGGTGGACCTGATGGCGAGCGAGTCCGACTTCCGGGTCGGCGTTGAGCGGCGACTCGGTCGCCAAATGACATGGGCTCGGTCGCCTGAGTCCGGCGCCCAGCGATCGCCGGGGGAGACCCACCTATGGCTGGCGGCGTCGGCACTCGCTGCGGCCCTCATCGGCGAGGACGCTGATCTGATCTCACTTTCTCTGGACCTCGCCGATCGCCCGGACTGGGACCGCGCCGTCCTAGCTGCCGTGCGCGCCATTCCCCGCGGGGAGACAAAGAGCTACGGAGAGATTGCGCGGACGATCGGTCGGAACGGAGCGGCACGCGCGGTCGGCGGCGCGGTCGGGCGCAACCCGATCGGGTTCATCATCCCGTGCCACCGGGTGATCGCCGGCGACGGCACGCTGGGCGGCTATGGAGGCGGCTGGTGGGGCGACCGCGCCCGGATGCTGGACCTGAAGGCCGAGCTGCTGCTGCGGGAAGGCCACGCACTGCGCCGCGGGGGTTCCGGCACGGATCGCCGCCGCTAGACTGACGCGAACTACCGGCCCGAGTCTTCGGAGCCCGGCTCGCCCCGTTGGCCAGCCCCGATCATCGCTTGGAGGAAAGCAGCTCGATGGCCCAGGCCGAGGCTCGACCAGCATCGATGTTCGCCGTGTTCCGCAAGCGGAACTTCAGGCTGATGTGGTCGGCCGAGTTCCTCTCCGTCGCCGGCTCGTCCTTGACGGATCTTGCCGCGGGCATTCTCGTCTTCCGCCTGACCGATTCGGCGTTCATGGTCGGCCTCACCCTGATGGTCACCGCGATCCCGACGCTCTTCGTCGGCCTGTTCGCCGGCGTGTTCGTCGACCGGTTCGACCGCAAGAAGATCATGCTCAGCTCCGACGTGCTCCGGGGCCTGATCGTCCTCTCGATCCCCTTTGCAGTCCAGCAGTTCGGCCTCATTGCGCTCTACGTGGCGCTCTTCCTCGCCGCCGTCGTCCGCCAGTTCTTCGATCCGGCGTGGGAGAGCGTCGTGCCCGAGATCGCCAGCGACGATGAACTTGCCGCGGCGAACTCGTTCCTGTCGATCAGCTCGTTCGGCTCGACCGCGGTCGGGTTTGCCCTGGCTGGCTTCCTGGCCCACGTGGACATCTACCTGCCGTTCTACATCGATGCCCTCACGTTTGGTCTGTCGTTCATCCTGGTGTTCGCCGTTCGGATCCCGAAGTTCTCTGCTGACGAGACCACGACCATCGGGGTCGTCCTGGCGAACCTCCTCACGGGCGTCAAATTCCTGTGGGCGAAGCCGATCCTGCGCTCTGCTCTCCTCGTGAATCTGCCGATTCTCTTTTCGTTCGGCCTCTGGAACGTCCTCCTCCTGCCGATGGCGATCAGGGAACTGGGGGCATCCGAGTTCGAGTACGGACTCCAGGAGGCCCTCACGTCGGTCGGCTTTGTCGCGAGCGCCCTGCTGATGGCGAAGTTCGCGGACCGGCTGCGCGAGGGCCAGTGGATGGTCGTCGCGACGATCGGTATGGGCTTCTTCGGGGTCCTCTATGGGTTCGCGGACAACATCTGGTTCGCGATTGCCATGGTCGTCGGTTCGGGATTCCTCAATGCACCCCTTGGCGTTGCCCGAAGATTGATCCTCCAGAAGAACACACCGCGCGAGATGCGCGGCAGGGTCTTCTCGGCGTTCGCGGTCTCGCGCGACATCGTATTTCTCTCGGGCATGGCGATGGCTGGGCTGGCCGACGTATTGCCGATCCGCGGGCTTGTGATCGGCGCTTCGATCATCCTCATCGGTGCCGGCATCCTGATCCAGTTCATGCCCGGCCTCGGCACCCCCGCCGCCGAGTGGCGCCGCGCCGCGCAGCTGCTTCGGACCGCGCACGTTGCGCCGCTGGCGGCCGTTGGCCGCGTTGCCGCGGCAGCCGACTTCGAGCGGCTCCTCGCACTCATCCCCGAACTGGGCGGGCTCGCCGTCTCGCGCCGCGCCGAGTTCCTCGTTGGCGCGATGGTCCGTCGAGCCGATCCGGGTTCGGCGATCGTGAAGGTCGGCGACTCCGGCGACTCCGCGTTCTTCGTCCTCGAGGGACGGGCCGTGGCCGGCGTTCCCATCGAGGGCGGCGACGATCGGTCACTGTCGGCCATGGGCGCGGGCGACTTCTTCGGAGAGATCGCGGCGATCACCGGAAGCACCCGAACCGCCAATGTGATCGCGGACCTCCCGACGGAATTCGTGGAGGTCCCGGGTGCCACGCTGAAGGGTCTGATGGACGTCCCGGCCATGAATGAGCTGATCCGCTCCAAGCTGAAGGAGCGCCTGACCCGAACGGCGAATGCCGACCTGATCCGCCTCTCGGGGCTTGATCAACGCGACCTCAAGGATCTGCGCCGCCGCCGACGCAAGCCGCAGGCCGCGGGCGAGGCAGCTGGCGAGGCCGCCGGCGCCGACTGAGCTGGCCGCGGAGTCCCTGGCCCGCCCGTCGAGAGCCCGCCGGTCGAGCCTTCCGCTCAGCCTCGGGGAACTGGACGCATCGGAAAGACGCCGATCACGATCGGGGTGATTGGATCGAGCGACAGCTCGTAGCCAACGTCGCCGGCGCGGAAGAGCTCGCCAAGGAGCCGGCCCTCCCGGTTCGGCAGGCCGACGAACACCCGCCTCACGCGGTCCAGGTCGACGGCCGTGACGTCTTCGTCGTCACCCTCGATCGCAAATCGACGGCGGAGCTCGTGCATCGGAACGTACGCTCGACTCTTGATGAAGCGCCGGAGTTGGGGCGCCGTGCAGGCGGGCCGCTCGATGCCGTTGGCGTGGTCGCTCGAGGCATTCTGAGCGCCTGGTGATCCGTCGGATGCTGTCGGAAGCGGCGTCCCCGATGCCCGGCTCGCCGATTGCGCACTTCGGGCCTCGGGTCGACGGTTGGGCGTTCGAGGAGGCTCGGCCGCCGCTGGCTCGTCGTGGCCCGCCGCCGGGGCGCCCGCCGCCAGAGGGTCGTCCGTAATCGAAGGCACCAACTCGTCGGTGATCGAATGCGTGCGCTCGTCGGCCACCACCCCCAGCTGGTCAGCACCTGCAATCGCAGGCGCCTCGGGCGCGACCACGGCCGCGGGTGCCGCACCCTCAATCGGAGCGGGACGGTCAGCAGGGGCCGTGGCATCGCGCGGTCGCCCTGACTGAGCGGGCCGAGCTTCTGCCTCGCCGCTTGAGTGCGCTGTTCCGCTCTCCGAGAGCGGCTTGGGCGACCTCGAATGGCCACGTCCGGGATGATGGGCGCGGCGGCTCATGCTGGCCACGCGCCAATGCGCTGGCCCGGAAGTGCGGCGAGCAATCGCCGCGACAATGTGGTCATCAGTGCTCTGATCGATGAACTCGGCGGGCGGGTGCCCGACCAGGGGATGATACCGGACGAGCCGATCAGCCCGGCACGACCCACAGATCCCGGCTCGATACGTTGAGGATGTCCGGCCCATCGGCGCCGCAGATCACGATGTCCTCGATCCGCGCCCCGTAGCGTCCGGCGAGGTAGATGCCGGGCTCGACACTGAATGCCATCCCCTCGTGCAGGGCCTCTTCGTTCCCGGCGACCAGATACGGGTCCTCGTGCGTTTCGAGTCCGATCCCGTGCCCGACGCGATGGAAGAAATCTGGTCCATGGCCGCCGGCGGTGATGATGTCGCGCGCCACCACATCGATCTGTTCACAGGAGACGCCGGGCCGGACGGCGGCTGTGGCCGTCGATTGCGCCGCCCGGAGCAGATCGAAGAGGGCGCGGAATTCCGGCGTCGGCCCCATATCCGGATCGCCGCCGGTCACCCACAGGGTCCGGGTCGTATCCGAGCAATACCCTTCGAGCGATCCACCGATGTCGAGCACGATGGGTTCGCCGGCCCCGATCACGCGATCGCCCGCTTCGTGGTGTGGCGACGCTGAATTCGGGCCGGATGCGACGATCGCGAACTCAGCGGTCTCGTGTCCCTCGGCCAGAAGCCGCTCCTTGACCTCGCGGCTCACGTCGGCCTCGGTTCGGCCGAGCAGGCGACCGCCGGCGATCTGGGTGACCACTCGATCGGCCGCCTGGGCCGCCAGGCGGAGGAGCGCGACTTCATCGGCATCCTTGTGCATCCGGATCCTGCGCAGCGTCGTGCTGGCCAACCCGAAACTGGCTCCGGCGAGCGACCGCTCCAGCCCGACGACGTGCATCGCCCAGAGGCGGTCACTGATCAGGACGCGGTCGTCGGCTGAGACCCGAGCACCGAGGGCGTCGGACAGCAGGCGAGCGACGAGCGCATGCGCATCGTCTGTCTCATCCCACGGCACGACCTCAAGCGTCCCCCGGTGTGCGGCCGGGCTCTTCGCCGCGGCCATCGCCTCCAGCCGTGGTGCAACGAGCGATGGCTGGCCGCGGGCGGGAAGGACGAGCATCGTCAGCCGCTCGTTCGTCATGGCCGCATAGCCCGTCAGATAGCGCAAGTCGGCGCCGACGCCGATGAGCGCGGCGCGCGCCCCATCCTCGGTGAGCAGCTCCTGGGCTCGCGCCAGGCGTTCGCCGAACCGAACCTCGGGGATCGCCCGCGGCGCCTCGCTCATCGGGCCGGCCTCAGGTCAGGCGCGCGGCGATATGCCGAAAGATGTCTCGCGCGGAGACCACCGCGATGGGCCGGCCGTCCTCGCGGACGATGGGAACGTGTCGGAAGCCGCCCACCGCCATCTTGTTGATGGCCACGGCGATCGGGTCGCCCTGGCGCAGAACGACCGGATCCGGCGTCATGAATTCACGGATGGGCCGATGCTCGGGCCCTCGTCCGGCCAGCTTCAGCAGAGCGTCCCGATCCGTGAAGATCCCGGCGAGCTTGCCCGATTCGGTCACCAGTACGCAGTCGATGCCCTCGCGATGCATGCGCTCGATCAGGTCGCCAACGTCCTCCGAGCCGTCGACGAACCGGGGTTCCGGTGCCCCGAGTTCATCCAGGTGGAACCCGAGCAACGGACCGCCAAAGCCGGTTGCCGGCTGAGGTGTGTCGGACGCGCGCAGGTCGGCACCGCAGTTTTCGCACAGATCCTCACCCTGAAAGTTCCGCCACTGGCAGATCGGGCAGGTCATCCTTCGTCTCCCGTGACGGTCCATGTTTCGCCACCATCGAGCAGAGAAGCAAGGTCACCCGTGCCGCGGGTAGCGATTGCCGCGGTTACCTGGGCGTTGAGCATTTCCGCGTGGGTCGGACGCTGGACGGCCCGGATCACTCCGACGGGGACCGGGAAGTCAGGCCAGTAGATCGTGGCCAACATCGAGGCGAGGAGGGGATCGCCCTCGTCGTGGATCAGGATGTCGGCTTCCGTGATTCCGTTCTCGCCGATGGTCACAATCTCGGGCCGGTGCCCGACCAGGCGAAGCCCCTTGTCGCGGTCCTTGCCGAAGATCATCGGTTGGCCGTGCTCCAGCACGAGCGTCCGATCATCTCGGACCTCGCGATCGGTGAACTCGCGATGCGCACCGTCGTTGAAGATGTTGCAGTTCTGGAGTACCTCGACGAAGACGGAACCGTGATGGAAGCCGGCCCGGGCGAGCGTCTGCTGCAGGTGCTCCGTGTGCGTGTCCACGGATCGGGCGATGAAACTCGCCTCCGCCGCAAGGGCGATCCCGAGGGGGCTGAGCGGATAGTCCACCGTTCCGCTGGGCGTGGACTTGGTGACCTTGCCGAACTCGGACGTCGGACTCGCCTGGCCCTTGGTCAGCCCGTAGATCCGGTTGTTGAACATGATGACGTTGATGTCGACGTTGCGGCGCATCGAGTGGATCAGATGGTTACCGCCGATCGACAACGCATCCCCGTCGCCCGTGATGACCCAGACCATCAGTTCCGGGCGTGCCGCCCGGAGCCCCGTTGCGATGGCGGTCGCCCGCCCGTGGATCGTATGGAACCCATAGGCGTTCATGTAGTAGGGCAGGCGTCCGGCGCAGCCGATGCCCGAGATGAAGACGATGTTCTCCCTCGGATAGCCAAAATCGGGCATGACCTTCTGGGTCTGCGCCAGGATCGAATAGTCCCCGCATCCCGGACACCAGCGGACCTCCTGATCGGAAACGAAGTCCTTCCGCGTCAGGACCGGGAGGCTCAGGGCGGCGCCTCCGTTCGTGGGTTCGGTCATGCGACAGACTCTCGGATCTCGGCCAGATGGCGCTCGGCCTCGGCCATGATCTCGACGATCCGGAATGGTTTGCCCCGAACCCGGTTGTAGCCGACAGCGTCGATCAGGTAGCGGGCGCGGATGAGCATCAGAAGCTGCCCGAGATTGACTTCGGGGATCAGCACGCGCCGAAACGCTCGGAGGACGTCCTCGGTGTTCGCAGGGAACGGGTTGAGGTAGCGAAGGTGGGCGTGGCTCACCGCATGCCCGTTGCCGCGCATACGCTCCACTGCGCTTCGGATCGCACCGTACGTCGAGCCCCAGCCGAGAATGAGGAGATCGCCCTCAGCGCCACCCTCGACCTCGAGGGGCGGGATGTCCTTCGCGATTCCCGCCACCTTGGCCTGCCGGAGGGTCTGCATCAGATGGTGGTTGTCGGCGTCGTAACTCACATTTCCGAGGACGTCGGACTTCTCCAGGCCGCCGATGCGGTGTTCGAGGCCCGGGGTTCCGGGCACGGCCCACGGTCGAGCGAGCGTCTCAGGATCGCGCATGTATGGAAAGAAGCCGGCCTTTTCCGTGCGGTTCGGGACCGAGATGTCCGGAAGTGTGGCGGCATCGGGGATCAGCCATGGTTCGGCCCCGTTGGCAAGGAACGCGTCGGACATGAACGCGACCGGGGTCATGTACTTGAGCGCGATTCGCCACGCCTCGATCGCGTAGTCAAAGCATTCGCTCGGGGTCGCTGGAGCAACGATGGGCAGTGGCGAGTCAGAGTTCCTGCCGAACATCATCTGGAGCAGGTCGCCCTGTTCCAGCTTGGTCGGCATGCCGGTTGACGGGCCGGCCCGCTGGACGTCGACCACGACGAGCGGAAGCTCGACCATGATCGCCAGCCCAAGGGCCTCGCTCTTGAGGGCCACACCAGGTCCCGACGTCCCGGTCATGCCCATTGCCCCACCGTAGGCCGCCCCGATCGCGGCCCCGATGGCCGCAATCTCGTCCTCCGCCTGGAAGGTCTTGACGCCGAAATGTTTGTACGTCGCGAGTTGGTGGAGGATGTCGGAGGCAGGCGTGATCGGGTAGGACCCGTAGAACAGATCACGTCCGGCGAGCCGTGAGGCGGCCACAAAGCCGATCGATGCCGCCTCGTTGCCGGTGATGCTCCGATATCGGCCGGGCCGGAGCTGGGCTGGTCGCACGAGGTACCGCTCGTGGAACATGTCGGTCGTCTCGCCGAAGTTGTATCCGGCGCGCAGGGCTCGTTTGTTGCCTTCGGCGATGACCGGTCGGCGGGAGAACTTGTCGTCGATCCACTCGAGGGTCGGCGTTGTCTCGCGCTCGTACAGCCAGAACATCAGGCCGAGAGCGAAGAAGTTCTTGGTCTGGTCAATCTGCTTGTTGGTCAGTTCGAGACCCTCAAGCGCTCGCGAGTTGAGCGCGGAGATCGGGATCGGGAACAGGTTATAGGCCGACAGAGAGTCGTCGGTCAGCGGGTTGTCGGTGTATCCGACCTTGTTCAGGTTGGCGGTCGTGAAGGCATCGAGGTTGACGACCAGGGCGCCGCCCGGCGGGAGGTCGGCGAGATTGCTCTTGAGCGCGGCGGGGTTCATGGCGATGAGGACGTCCGGTTCGTCGCCCGGGGTGTGGATCTCGGTCGATGAGAAGCTCAGCTGGAAACCCGACACGCCCGGCAGCGACCCTGCCGGCGCGCGGATCTCGGCCGGGTAGTCCGGGTAGGTGCTGATGTCGTTGCCGAACACCGCGGCCGTTCGAGTGAACTGGGTTCCGGTCAGCTGCATGCCGTCGCCGGAGTCCCCGGCGAACCGAATCGTCACGCGCTCAAGTTCGTGCTGTTCCGCAGGATGCTCGCGCGTTGAGGTCACGCCCCCTCCGACTCCGGGATCACCTGGTGCGGGCGCGGCGGGAGATTGAGGAGCTCCTCCGGAAACGCCTCCGCAAGGTATTTGAGGATGTCGACCGGGCGGACCACGCCGACCAGGACGTCGTCATCATCGACCAGCGGCACGTTGCGATACCGTCCGGTCTGCATCAGGTCGATGGCGTGGCGGACGGGCTGATCGAGGTGCAATGTCCAGGGGTGGACCTTCATCAGCGTCTCGACGGGCTGCTCGAGATCGACTTCGCGACCCACCAGCTGGGTGAAGATGTCGCGCTCGGTAAGGACACCGTGGAGTTTGCCCTCGTCGTTGGTCACGAACACGGAGTCACCGCGTCCTGTTTCCCGGATCAGAGCGATACAGGCCGCCAGGCTGGTGCCCGGCCGCACGGTCAGGGGAGCCCGGTCGACGAGGACCCGGAGCTTCTCGTCAGCGACGGAAGGAATGCGGGCCATGACGGATCTTTCCGTAGGGTTGGTCACGAGGTAACAGTCTAGAGCCTTCCGCCCGACGCGCTCGCGGGCCGACATTTGATAGCCTCGCTCGATGCCCTCACCTCTGGTTCTCGGGATCCTGCTGACGGTCGTGTCGGCGTTCGGATTCGGGTCCGGTGCGCTGTTCGCCAAACCGGTCTACGCGGCCGGTGTGGATTGGCACACGCTGATGGTCTGGCGATTCACGCTGGGCGCGGCCTTGTCCTGGGCCTGGGTCGTGGCGAGCCCGGGCGGCCGGGCTGCCGTCAGGACGCTGAACAAGCGAGCCGTCTGGGTGGCGGTGGCCCTCGGGATCCTGTACACCGGCAATTCGTCAGCCTATTTCGCCGGACTCGAGACGGTGTCCGCGTCGCTCGCGGCGCTGATCGTCTACATCTACCCGGCGATCGTGGCCGTCCTGTCCCTCCGCTTGGGTCGACGGCTCGAAGGTCGCCGCGCCTGGGGAGCACTCGGCCTCGCGCTGGCGGGCGTCGTCCTGGCGGTCGGGACGCTCGACGCGGCCTCGGCTCCGCCTGTCGCCGGGCTGGTCCTCATGGTCGCGTCACCGATCATCTACGCGGTCTGGATCGTGCTCTCCGCGCGCCTGGCCGGGGAGCGCCGGTCCGGGGTCGGCAGGGCCGGAGCCGGCGGCGCGGGCGGCGCGCATCCGCTGGCGGCCGGCGCCGTCATGATGACCGCGACCGCGATCGCGTTCTGGTTCTCTGCACTCGCGGTTGGGCGGCCGGTCCTTCCCGCGCAGGTCCCGATCGAGGCCTGGGGCGGGATTCTCGGCGTGGGCGTCGTGGCGACATTCATCGCCATCCAGGCGTTCTATGCCGGCGCACATCGGATCGGCGCGGCCCGCGCCTCGTTGGTCAGCACGGTCGAGCCGATCTGGACGATTGCGCTGGCGGGCGCCCTGTTCGGAGAGCGCCTGACGCTGATCCAGTTGGTCGGTGGTGCCATGATCCTCGTCGGGGTGGTCATCGCCCAGACGGGCCGGACGGCCGCGCCGACCAGCGAGCTCAGGATCGCCGACGAGTAAGCGGCCCGCCTAGTTGGCCGCGGCCCTCGCGGTCAGGAGGGCGGTCTTCGCCCCCTCGGCGATGAACGAGCCCTCCGCGCCGAGGCCGACGAACTTGAACCCACGCGCGAGGTGCGGCCCGAACGCGGCATGGTCGTACAGGAGAATGCCCGCCGACTTGCCGTGGGCGCGGCAGGCGGTAACGACCGTATCGAGCGCCGCCAGGTAGGTCGCGTTGGCAAACTGACCTGGAACGCCGAGCGAATGGGACAGGTCGGCGGGACCGACAAAGAGGACGTCGACACCCTCGATGGCTGCGATGGCATCGGCCTCGCGCACGGCGCTGGGTGACTCGATCTGGACGATTCCCACGATGTCGCGATTGATGGTCTGGATCTCGCTGTGCCCGACCGTCCCGAGACGGGCCCCGCGCGTCCGCAGCGCGACACCGCGGACACCATCCGGCGGATAACGCAGGAACGAGACGGCCTCCTCGGCCTGGGCAGCGGTATCCAAACGCGGAACCATGATCCCGGCTGCCCCGAGATCGAGCGCTCGGCCGATCCGCAGCCGCTCCCCGGATTGCGGCCGCACCAAGGCGGCCGCGCCACTCAGCTCGGCCGCCAGGAGCACAGGCACGAGGTCAGCCTCGGTTCCTGCGCCATGCTCCAGGTCGACGACCAGCCAGTCGTAGCCGGCGCGACCGGTGATCTCGGTCGCAACTGGCGAGGCGATGTCGGCCCAGGCGCCGAACAGCGTTTCGCCGGCGAGGATGCGACGACGGATGGTGGTGCGAGCCATGTCGGTCATGTGCGCATCATGCACGGACGGACGGGTCCCTTGCTGGGCGAGAAGGGCCGCTCGCTCGAGGCTCCTGCGCCGTCGATCCGGGGATAAGCGTTGAACCTCACGCTCCGCACACTCAGACCTCTGTACGGAAGCGGGCGGTGGATGGATTGACATCATGATGTGTCATGAATAGGCTTCATGATGTGTCAATCAGAACTACGCTCACATTGGACGATGACGTGGCGGCCGGACTGCGCCGAGAGGCGCTCCGAACGGGTGCGCCGTTTCGGGCTGTCGTGAATCGGGCGATCCGCGCGGGCCTCGAGGCGCCCAGGAATCGACCCCGGGCATTCGAGGTTGACGCGAAACTCCTCGGGCTGCGGCCGGGCGTCGATCTGGACGATATCGAGGGCCTCCTCGACACTCTCGACGGACCTGATCGCCGATGATTCTGGTCGACGCGAATCTGCTCCTGTATGCGTATGACTCGTCCAGTCCTCGCCACGGGATGGCGAAGCGCTGGTTTGAGGGCGCGATGAGTGACGAGCCCGACGTCCGATTTGGGCTGATGACGCTGCTCGCGTTCCTGCGTCTGGCAACGGATCAACGCGTATTCGAGCAGCCACTGGGGCCGAGTGATGCCATCGAACTCGTCGAATCCTGGCTGGCCCGTCCGAATGTCTCGATTGCCCAGCCGAGCGAGCGCCACTGGTCGGGCCTGGCGGCCCTCGCGGAAGCATCGAAGGCTCGTGGCGCGTTGCTCATGGACGCGCACCTCGCGGCCCTGACCATCGAACACGGCGCGAGCCTCGCGACGTCGGACCGCGACTTCACGCGTTTCCCCGGGCTCCGATTCGAGGATCCGCTGGCGGGCTGATCCGTTGGCTGGCTGATCCGGCTGCCCGTCAGTCCGGGAACGCCTCCGGGCCACGATCGGCAAGTTCCGAGGCTTCCCGCGCGGCATCGGCGGCATCGGGGGGTAGCCACGAATACGGGTATCGGTCGTCGTCGAGGGCCATCGCTTCTTTCGTCAGGAACAGCGGGTGGAACGTGTCCACCATCACCGCCAGTTCCTCGGTCGCATCGCGGCCAATCGATGCCTCAACCGTGCCCGGATGCGGTCCGTGGGGGATCCCGGCCGGGTGCGCGGTGAATGAACCGATTTCCACCCCGCGCCGGCTCATGAAGTTGCCGGCCACGTAGTAGATGACCTCGTCGCTGTTGATGTTCGAGTGGTTGTAGG
>JAQBHC010000054.1:0-3172 GCA_032128175.1 Chloroflexota bacterium
TGCACGGCATCGCTACGACTACACCATCGGCTCCGTCCACGACTGGCCGGAGTCCCCGTACGTCCCCAGCCGCGTCGGGACGTGGGTCTCGGGCCGCCGGATTGACGAGGTTGTGGCTCCGTACTACGCGCAGATCGTGGCGGCGGCACAGTCCGACCTATTCGACACGATCGGTCATCTCGACGTGTTCAAGCGCTACGTGTACCCGCACGTCATGCCCGCGGACCTTGGCGCGCGGCCGGAACTCATGGATCCAGCGCTCCGCGCGATCGCGGAATCGGGCGCTGCGCTGGAAATCAATACGAGCGGGCTGCGCCATCGCGTTCGGGAGACCTACCCGGCGCCGTGGGCGCTGGTCCGATATCGCGAACTCGGCGGCACCCGCGTCGTGGCCGGTTCGGATGCGCATCGATCGGACTGGCTCGCCTGGGGCCTTGAGGCCGGGTATCGTGCCCTGATGGAAGCCGGATTCGCATCCATGGCGTTCCGGCGCGGGCGCGATCCCGTGACGGTGGAGTTGCCCGAGCGGTTTCGCCGTTCCGGCGACGAGGGCGCGCCTAACGCGCCGGGGGCCGCATCGTTGTGAAGAACGACGAGGAAGCGCTTGAGCGGCTCGTAGAGGATGCCAAGCGGGGTGACCCGTGGGCGTTCGGAAGGATCTTCGATCACTTCCACCTGCCGGTCTATCGCTTCATCGCCAGCCGCGTCCACCGCCCGAGTGACGCGGAAGACCTGACGCAGCTGGTCTTCGTCAAGGCCCTGGAGGCGCTCCCGCGCTATGAGCAACGGGGCGTTCCTTTCGGGGGCTGGCTCTTCCGGCTGGCCAGGAACACGGTGATCGATCACGTCAGGACGCGCCACGAGCACACCGACCTTGATGCCGCTGCGGAACGAGCAGAACCAACGGCGGGACCCGAGGAACTGGCTGCGCGGCGGCAGGATCTGGATGCAGTGGCCGTGGCACTGGCGAAGCTGACCGACGAGCAGCGCGAAGCGATCGAGCTTCGGTTCTTCGCCGGGCTCTCGGCCCGAGAGGCGGCCGAGGTGATGGGAAAGCAGGAAGGCACGATCCGGGGACTGCAGTTTCGGGCGATCGCGGCGCTCCGCCGCTCGCTCGAAATGGACCTGGACCTGGACGTGAACGTGAACGAAGGAACCGAGTCGCCCATGCCGGGCTTCGCGGATCCGCACTAGCGAGGGAAGCTTGAACGACGAACACCCGGGGACCGAGGAGCTGCAGCATCGCCTGGAGGCGTATGCGTCCGCGCGCCTCGCGCTGCGCCGAGGTTCGGCCGGGCGAATGCGGAGTGCGCTCGTCGAAGAGGCCCGCATGCGCTCCCTCAGCGCCAGGATGGGCGGCGGGCACCGACGTGGATCGGGCCCGCGCCGCTTGATGGCGTTGGTTCTTGCGGCCGCCCTCGGGCTCGTGACCGGCGTCGTCGCCTTCGCGGGATCGGCACCCGGCACGCCGTTCTACGAGGCCAAGGTCTGGCTGGGGACCGTCACGCTGCCCGCCGATGTTGATGCCCGGGCCCTCGAGCGGATCCGCCAACTCGAGGGGCGCCTCGTCGATTCTGAGAAGGCTGCCGTCGCGGCCGACGAGAACGCGGTCGAAGCCGCGACCGAGGCGTACACGGAGGCCGTCACCGCGGCCGTGGCCGAGGTCGGTACCGATGCCGGCCGGCTCGACCGCCTGGAGGCGACGCTGACCGTTCACGTGGCGGTGCTCGAGGCTCTCGCCGAGCGGCTCCCCGATGCCGCCGCTGACGGGATCGATCGTGCGATCGAGGCCAGCCAGCAGGCTGTGGAACGTATCAATCAGACGAAACCGGACCATGGCCAGCCCGGCAACCGCCCGCCGAATGGCGGTCAGCCGGGCGACGGCCAGTAGAGCGGACGGGCGGCCAGCCGGGCGACGGCCGGTCCGGCACGAGCAACTAGCCCGCGATCCCCGGTCACGGTGCTGGCATGGCGCGACGACCCAACCTGGGGCAATCTCAGCCTTGTTGGCAGACGTGACGCTGGGAGCGTCATCTCGGCGGCTTGCCGCCCCTAGCCTGGCTGCGGCGCCGCGCGGCGGCCAGCCGCGACCCCAACGACAGCCGCCGCGAGCACGCCTGCTACCCGCCGCGAGCCGTAACGACACCCGGAGCGAGTTCGCCGGGCCCCGCCGCGAGCCGTAACGCCGATCTAGTCCAGGATTTGACGCTCCGGGCGTCACGCTCGGGCCCAACGACGCCAAGTGACACCCATGAAGGCGGGCTTCTCCGCTCGATGACAGGAACTCCAGCCGGGAATCGAACGACCGAGATGGGGCACCATCCCGGTCGTCGAATGCTCGGGGACAGCGAGCCCCCTGAACGCGCTACCCGAGCTGGTCGATCCTTCGGGCCCTCGGTGCGAACAGGACGGCCAGGCCAGCAATGGCGGCCAGGCCAGCCATGAGGATTGAAGGAGCGATGGGGGCGTCGGCACCAGCCAGCGTGTCCGTCGGGGGAAGTTCGATCGTCGTCGGGTTCAGGTCAACGATGCCCAGGACGCTCTGCGTCGGCGGGGTCAAGTCGACTTCGCCCTGCACGCCCTGGAACGGGACGGTCACAATGAGCGGCAGGGACACTTGGACTGACTCTTCGGTCTCTTCGGTCTGGGTTGACTCGGTGGTCTGGGTCGACTCTTCGGTCTCTTCGGTCTCGGTCGACTCGGTGGTCTCTTCGGTCTCGGTCGACTCGGTGGTCTCTTCGGTCTCGGTCGACTCTTCGGTCTCTTCGGTCTCGGTCGGCTCTTCTGTCTCAGGGTCGCCGGTCTCAGGGTCACCCGTCTCGGGATCGCCGGTCTCAGCGGCCTCGACCCGGAAGTTGTCGGACTTCGAGGTCCGGCCTTGGGTGACTGTCGCCTTGTAGACGCCCCAATCGCCCTCGAGGATCTGGTAGGCACCGATGCAGAAGGCGCCTGTTTCGTCGGTCGAGCCGCCGCCTGCTGCGACCTCGGTATTCGGGGAGCCACTGGCTCCGCCCGGGAGGCCGACGATGTCCCACGTAACTGCGACGCTCGCGGTGAAGCCGCTCCCGCGTAGGTAGACCCAGTCGTTGGTCGCGTATGCGTTCTCGTTCTGAGCGGCCGGAGCAGAGCATGAGGCGCTCGTGGTCCAGATGGAGCCGGAGTCGGCGGGGGC
>JAQBHC010000055.1:0-2728 GCA_032128175.1 Chloroflexota bacterium
CGACCGCCCGCCGCACAACCGGGCGTTCTACCTGGCGCACCTCGAGGCGCTGCGCCGCTACTACGATGCCCAGACCTACGGTCGCGTCGCGATCGAGGGGGACGTGTGGCCGCGCGCCGACAGCGCGTTCTACACGCTCGATGACATGGCCGACTACGGACCGTGGGCGTTCAGCCAGGACATCTATCCGACCGCGCGTGACCTGTTCCAGGAGGCGTTTGCGGCGGCGGACTCGCAGTCGCAGGCGGACTTCAACGACCGCGTGCCGTGGGACGATTACGACGCCTTCATGATCATCCACGCCGGCAGCGATCTGCAGAGCGACCTGCGCCGGGACAGCCCGGAGGACATCCCGACCTTCACGATCGGTGTGGCACCGGAGGACTTCGTCACCTTTCCCGGCATGCTATACGCGATCGATCGCGCCATCGTCTGCCCCGAGACCAGCAGCCAGGACGGATTCTACGCGGCGCTCAACGGCGTGGTCGCCCACGAGATGGGCCATCTCCTGTTCGGGTTCGCCGACCTCTACGACGTGTTCACGGGCCGGCCGGTGGTCGGCTTCTGGAGCCTGATGGACAGCGGGAACCTGGTCGGCGCCCCGTTCCTGCTCCCTGACGGCAGCGAGAGCTTCGCCGTCGGGCTGCTGCCGCCCAGCGTGGATCCGTTCCACCGCTTCTTCGCGAGCGACGTCGTCGGGTTCACGGAGACGGCATTCAACGACACCATGGTCATCGCCGACAGCGCCCGCAATCCCGACTTCCGAAGATTGTTCCTCTCGAGCGACGAGTATCTCCTGATCGAGAATCGAGCGATCGCGGCGACCGACTTGGTGCCGCTCGACCAAGACAGCACGACGCGCGTCGTGCTGGGACCCGAATACCCCGACCGATTCGAGTACGACGGGCTGCTGCCGTCGCGGCCGCACGACGAGGGCACGCCGGCGCTCGCGAGCGGGGGGCTCCTCATCTGGCACATCGACGCCACCCGGATCCCGTTCGAAACCGCGTTGCGCATCGACCCGCGGCGCGACTACGGGTTCAACACCGATCCGGCGCATCCCGCCATCTCGGTGATCGAGGCCGACGGGCTCGGGGATCTCGGCGACGGAGGCTCGCCGTTCATCTTCGGGAGCCCGTACGACCCCTATTTCCGCACCAACAACCGCACGCTCTCAGATACGTCGGTGCCGAACCTGAGACCCCACACCGGCTCGTATCCGCACGCGCGGATCGACGTGCTCGACGAGCCGGACACGCTGATGCGCTTCAGCGTCTTTCAGGACTGGGGCCTCGCGGGCTGGCCGGTCGCGGCCGACATGCCGCCCGGCGGACCGCTTCTGCTCGCGGTGGACGGCGACGGCAACGACCGGCAGCTCGAGATTTGCTGGGCGGGCGGCGCGGATGGGAGTCCGGACAGTGCGTCGCTGTTCGCGGTGGGCCCCGACGGGCTGGGGATGTTCGGCGATTCGCTCGCGTTTGCGACCCTCGACCGCCGGCCACGTCCGCTCATGGCGGCGCTGCCGACCGGCGGGGTGATCGGCGATCAGCAGGATGGTCCGTCGTATTTCGCGGTCTCGACCTATGCCGACTTACCCGGCGCGAATCCCTTCGCCGGCGGAAGGGCCTGGCTGCTCGATCATCTCGGCTCGCCGCGGCCGGGCTGGCCGGCTGTGCTCCCATCGCTCGTGACCACCCCGCCGGTCATCGCGGGGCTCTATCCCAACGCCAACGTGTTTGTGGGCTGCGCCGACGGCAAGGTGTACAAGCTGAACCTCGACGGCGCCGTGCTGTGGTCCAGTACGCCCGGGCTCTCAGGCGGCGTCGGCGGCCGGCTCGCGGTGTGGCGGGATCCGGTGACGGAGAACGTGCTGATCGCGGCCGGGGGCGCCAACGGAGAGGTCGCGGTGTTCACGGACGCCACGACGGCGTGGCCGCCGGGCGGGCTGTCGCTCTGGCCCCGCACGATCCGTATCGGGACGATGACCGTCACCCTCGACGGGTCTCGGTCGGGCGATGGCGGCTTCGCGCCCGACTTCCTGTGGATCGACTTCGATGGCAACGGTCGCCCGGCCGGGGACGCATCGGCCTGCGCGAGCGGCCTGCCGGCCCTGGTCATCCGCGACGCCGACCGCCTGTGGGCCTTCTGTCCGGCCGGCGCGGCCCTCGCGGGCTGGGGTGGTTCGCGCGGCGACACGCTGGTGGCCGGGCTCGGAGCGGGAGATCCGGACGGCGACGGTTACGCCGAGGTTCTCATCCAGACCATCGGCTCCGAGGTGGCGTTCATCAATCAGAGCGGCGCACCCTCGCCCGGCTGGCCGCGGAGCACGACGCGGGAGGGCTTCCGCACCGACAGCCCGCCACTGGCGCTGGATGTGGACGGCGATCCGGCGCCCGAGGTGGTGGCGTTGGATGCGAGCGGGCTGCTGGCCGCGCTGCGCGGCGATGGTCGCGTCCCCTCCGGCTGGCCGCTGGCTTCCGGCGTCGGGGCGATCGGTTCGCCGGTCGCGGCCGACCTCGATCGCGACGGTCGGCTCGAGATCATCGTGCCGGACCGCTCCGTCCCCGACAGTTCGCGTTTCGACGTCAACGGCCGGTTCGGGACCCTGCATGGCTACTCGCTGCCTCCTCGACCGCCCTCACCGACACCGCTGGCGTGGCCGATGCGGGGGGGCGATCCGGGCCGGACCTCGGCGCGGCCCGGCGCCCGGAGCCCGAGCGCCGGGGCG
>JAQBHC010000056.1:0-10535 GCA_032128175.1 Chloroflexota bacterium
ATGTCGATTCCGGTCGGTCGATTTCGTTGTTGAGATAAGGCGGCTCGGTCGCTCGCGATTACGGAGAGCCACGAATGCAGTACCTGCTCCTCATCTACCAGGCCGAGACGCCGCCGGGCAGCGAACCGAGCGCGGAAGACATGACCAACGAGTTCGCGGCCTATGACGCGTTCACACTCGAAACCCGCGAGCGAGGCCAATTCGTGGCTGGCGAGGCGCTCGAGCCGACCTCAACGGCTACCTCGGTGCGCGTCAGGAACGGCGAGACCACGGTCACCGATGGACCGTTCGCGGAAACGAAGGAAGCGCTCGGCGGGTTCTACCTGCTTGAATGCGCCGATCTCGACGAAGCGATCGAGATGGCCGCGAAGATTCCGTCTGCGAAGTACGGGACCATCGAAGTCCGCCCGATCTTCGACTATTCGTCCGGCCGTGACAGCACCGGAGACTGATCAAGCTGACCGACTCGCTCGACCCGACCGAGGCCATCGCGCGCCTGTTTCGCGAGGAATCCGGCCGCGTCGTGGCCACCCTGATCCGGGCGACGGGCGATTTCGATCTGGCCGAGGAATCGGTTCAGGACGCGTTCGTCACGGCGCTGGATCGCTGGCCGGTCGAGGGAACGCCGCCGAATCCGGGCGGCTGGATCACGACCACCGCCCGCAATCGGGCGATCGATCGGCTTCGGCGCTCGAAGACATTGATCGAGAAGACCGAGGCGCTCGGGCGAAGTCAGATCGTCGAGGAGGAGCTCGCCGCCGTCGAGCCGGGAGACGAGGAGGACGAGATGCCGATCCAGGATGATCGCCTCCGACTCATCTTCACGTGCTGCCATCCGGCGCTGCCGATGGACGCGCGGGTCGCGCTGACCCTGCGGACGCTCGGCGGGCTGCAGACGCCGGAGATCGCGCGGGCTTTCCTCGTTCCGGAGTCGACGCTGGCCCAGCGCCTCGTGCGCGCCAAGCGGAAGATTCGCGACGCCGGCATTCCGTACCGCGTGCCGCCGGATCACCTGCTCCCCGAACGCCTCGATGGCGTGCTCCAGGTGCTCTATCTCGTGTTCAACGAGGGCTACGGCGCGTCGTCCGGCGAGTCCCTGATCCGCCGCGAGCTATGCGCGGAGGCGATCCGACTGGGCCGAGTCCTGGCGGCCCTCATGCCGGACGAACCCGAGGCCCTCGGGTTGCTCGCGCTGATGCTCCTCCATGACGCCCGACGGGGTGCTCGCACGGGGGACGACGGCGAACTCGTGCTCCTCGATGATCAGGATCGCTCACGCTGGGATCGGGCGGCCATCAGCGAGGGCGCGGCGCTGGTCGAGCGTGCGCTCCGGATGCGCGCCCCGGGGCCGTATCAGCTCCAGGCGGCAATCGCGGCGCTTCACGATCAGGCGACCACGCCACAGGCCACCGACTGGCATCAGATCGCCGGGTTATACGGGGAGTTGGCGCGGCGGTCACCGTCGCCCGTGGTGGCGCTCAATCATGCGGTGGCGGTGGCCATGGATGAAGGTATTGAAGCCGGGCTCGCCCTGATCGAAGAGATTGCAGGAACCGGCGTTCTGGATGAGTACCCCTACCTCCACGCGGCGCGAGCGGACCTGCTGCGCCGGCTCGGCCGCGCTGACGAGGCCCGCGCCGCGTATGAGCGTGCCCTGGGGCTCACGGCCAACGCCGCGGAGCGTCGATTCCTGCGTCGTCGCCTGACCGAGGTCGGCGCGGCGACATAGCCACCTAGGCTTTCTCGGCCGCGTCGGCGGCCTCGTCGGCGGTATCGGCGCCGGGCGCTGTGCCGGTCCGGAGCAGCCACCGCGCGCCGAGGACCAACCCAGCTGACACCACGATCAGGTTCTCCACCGCGTCGCCGACGAAGCCCCCCGCTGCCGGAATAGCCACCAGACCCGCGGCCGTCACCAGGCCGGCGACGCCGAGCAGGAGCACTCCCTCAAGGTTTGTGGCCCGCTGCCGGACAAGACTTCGAAACGTCCACCCCGCCGCCATGAACGTCGCCCCGGGCATCAGATGGAAGAGCAGGCCTGTCGCCATCGAGAGCGCGAACCACACGACCCCGACGAGTCCGCTCCCTGCGATAGCCAGCACGATCCCGCGGCGCCTCGACGACTGGGTCATTCGGGAGTCGACCGACGCGATCGTGCCGCCAGGACGCCGATCCCCATCACCGGGACCACGACGAGCGCCACGAGCAGCAGCGGCGATCGATCGGCCAGGTCTCGAACGCCGGACTCGATCTGGAGCGCAAGGTCGGCCGCCCCGAGCGTCTCGTACAACCCGCCGAACGCGTTGCCGCCCTGGAAGGCGATGAACGCCACGCCGAGCACGATGAACAGCAGGCTTGAGATCACCACGGTGATGTGCCGGCGGATTGGGCCAATCTGGATCTCGCGGCCGCGCAGGCGAGTCCGACCGGATGCCCCGAGCCGGTCCCAGGCAAGCGCCAGGACGAACAGTGGCGCCGCCATGCCGGCCGCGAAGATGGCGAGGAGGCCGGCCCCGGCCACCGCACCACCGGACGTGCCGGCGATCGTGAGCACGCCACCAAGGAGTGGGCCCGAGCAGAAGCCACCGACGCCGTACACGATGCCGAGCGCATAGGTCGCCGTCAGGGACTCCCCGCTGGCCCCGAATCGACCGCCCTGCAGGCGCCCGGCTCCAGGGATCTCGAATCCACCGACGACCAGTTGATACCCGCCAATCGCGATCAGTAGCAATCCGGCCACGAGCGACAGCTCGGCGCGGCGCTCGAGGAACAGGCTGCCGAGCGCCCCGAGGCCCAGTCCCAGCGGCACGAACAGGGTCAGCAACCCGAGGTAGAAGACCAACGTCCTGAGCAGGAGTGCGCCGCGCGAGGGAAACGCATAGGCGAAGAACGCCGGGAGGAGGAGCGCCGAGCAGGGGCTCAGCAGCGACAGGGCGCCGCCGGTGAACGCGACGAACGGCTCAATTCCCACTGCGGGCCCCTACCGAAGGCCGAGTTGCAGGTCGATGATGCTCGCGAAGGCCTCAAACGGCTGAGCGCCGACGATGCGCTGCGTGCCGATGAGGAAGGTCGGCGTCCCGTTGAAGCCTCGCGCTCGAACGTCTGCGAAGTCGGCCTGCACGGCCTCGGCGTACGTGCCCGCGTCGACACAGGCGCCAAAGGCGACCGGATCCAATGCCAGCGCCACGCCCAGTGCCTTCAGGCGGTCCCGTGAGAAGGCGCCCTGGTTCTCGCCGTTCTGGTTCTCATACAGGAGGTCGTGGAACTCCCAGAAGCGGTCCTGGTCGCCCGCGCAGCGGGCCGCGTTCGCCGCATCCCTTGATTCAGCCCCGATCCACGCGAAGTCGTGCCAGACCAGGCGCACCTTGCCCGTATCGATGTAAGCGGCGCGGATCTGTGGCTCGGTGCGCCGGGCGAAAGCTCCACACGATGGGCACTGAAAATCGCCGTACTCGTCGATGACCACCGGCGCGCTCGGGTCGCCCAGAACGGGTCGCACCGCCGACACGGCCGGACCGGCCAGACCCGAATCGCCGCCGAGTCCACCACTGGCGATGAAAAGACCGGCCACGGCCAGGACGGCGACCACCAGAAACCCGGGCAGCACGACGGCGCGAACCCTGCTCGAGCGGCGCTGACTTCGAGCCACATCCCGCCGTTGATCACGACGGGCCGCGCCGGCACTCGGTGCGTACGACGAACGATCTGGCACGGCGGCGCGACGTCGTTTGCTCAAAGGTCCTCCGTGATCGCCCCGAGACGTCGGGCAGATGTCGCCGGATCGTAGCCGGACACGAAGGGCTGGGCTGTGGGCCGCGTCACGCTGCGACCGGCCTCGTCACGCGGCTGCGCGGGCCGGAGGCGGCTTGCCTCGGCCGCACCTCGCACGCCCGTGACGTCCGCCACAGCGCGCCAGCCGCCACTACCGCTATGGTCGCCCGCATGACCACGCCATCCGACGATTACGAAGTCGGCCCGATCTCCGCTGATGTAGAGGCTCCTGCCGCCCTCATCTACCAGATGCTCGCCGCGATCGGCCAGGGTGAGCAGCGGCCGGGCGAGGGCGCCCAGATCCTGGAGCAGGACGGCGACGAACTCGTTTGTGACTTCTGGACAACCGTGCCGATAGGCCTCGGTCGGTCGCGCCGCGTGCGGACCCGCGAATCGGTCCGCCTCATCCCGCCGGACCGACTTGACTACGAGCACCTCGATGGACCCGTCCGCGGCCTCCGCGAGTCCATCGTCGTCGAATCGCTTGGTTCGAGACGGAGTCGCCTCGTCTATCGAGGCACCTACCCGTCGCCCGGGCGACTCGCCGGTTTCGCTTTTCGGGCGATCTCGCGAGCCGCGATCGAACGGACGATGGTCGACCACTTCGATGACCTCCGACGCCGCGCCGAGGACCGCGCGAAACGGAGCCGTCTCTTTGGCAAAGCCCGCGTTGACGGCGCTCGCCCGGACGACGCCCGCGCGGAAGCGGAAATGGCCCCCACGCCGTAATGGCCCCGACGCCGTAATGGTCGTTACGGCCGGGGGCGGCACACGGGCGTAACGTCACTCGACCATGATCCGCCTTGTCACGCTCGCCATCGCCGTCACACTCGTGGTCCTCGCGTGCTCTCCGAGCGCGCCGGGCGCTTCGCCGGGAGGTGATGACGTGCCGGACTCGAGCACCCCTGTCGCCGGGCCGACGCCCTTAGGCAGCGCAAGTCTGGGCGCACTCCGCGTATCCACAGCGGCATGGCGTACCGACTTCACCAAGACCAACGTTGATCTCGGCGACTTCCTTTCGGGCGGGCCCGGCAAGGATGGGATCCCGGCCATCGATGAGCCCAAGCTCGAGTCCATTGAGGCCTCCCGGGCTTGGCTCGCCGACCGCTCGCCGGTCATCGCCTTCGAGATCGGCGGTGAGGCTCGTGCCTATCCGCTCGCCGTTCTCATCTGGCACGAGATCGCCAACGACACGGTCGGGGGCGTTCCGGTGGTCGTCACGTTCTGCCCGCTGTGCAATACCGCACTCGTCTTCAATCGTGAGTTCGACGGTGTCATCCACGATTTCGGGACGACCGGCAACCTGCGCTACAGCGACCTCGTCATGTACGACCGGCAGACAGAGACCTGGTGGCAGCAGGCCACAGGCGGTGCCGTCGTGGGCGAGCTGACGGGTGCGCAGCTGACGTTCATCCCGGCCCAGATCATCTCGCTGGCAGACTTCGCCGTGGCCCATCCCGGGAGCATGGTCCTGAGTCGCGACACCGGATACTCGCGTGGCTACGGGCGCAATCCGTACGTCGGGTACGACACGGTGGACCAGAACCCGTTCCTGTTCGAGGGCGTCGTGGATGGGCGCCTCCCGCCCAAGGAGAGGGTCGTCACAATCGGCGATGGCGATGCCGCACTGGCGCTCTCGTTTCCCGAGTTGCGCAAGGTCGGCGTCGCAACGGTGGCCCTCGATGGAGCCCCGCTTGTTGTGTTCTGGGTTCCGGGAACGGCCTCGGCCCTCGACGGTCCGTCGATCGACGACAGCGCGGACATCGGTTCGACTGGGGTCTTTCGACCGGTCGCGGACGGGCGCGCGCTCACCTTCAAGCGCGACGGGTCAACCGAGGACGCCCCGATCGTGGACAACGAGACCGGATCCACCTGGTCCGTGACCGGCCTGGCGATCGGCGGCTCGTTGGCCGGATCCCAGCTGGATCCTGTTGCTCATGGCGATCATTTCTGGTTCGCATGGGCAGCTTTTTCCCCGCAGACGACGATCTGGGAGGCTCCGTAAGAATCGCCGCGCCGTAAGCGGAAGCCTGGCCGCGGACGCGAGGCCCGCGGCCAGACGAAGGGCGGGCGAGAGGCCCGCGGCTACAGGATCAGCGAGCCGCGGCCATGCCCCGATCCTGGCCGGCCCGACTCCAGAGGTAGCCGATCGCGGCGCCCCACATGAGATGGCCGGCAAAGAACGCCGCGGCGTTCAGGTTCAGCATCAGCGGATCCACCAGCGGCACGACGACGTACCACATGGCCACGAACACGGCGACGCCCCAGCCCATCCCGGCCACGATCGTGGCGGTCGCTGAGAGCGCACGGCGGGCTACGACGGCTCCGAAGATCGCCGCCAGGATGACCGAGTTCATCATGTGGCCCATCAGCCCGGCGACAAATGCGAGTGCGTGGAATTCGATGGGGTTGGCGGACCCCTGGAGATCCCGAACGACCGTCGCCCCGATGGCAACCGGGGCTCCAAAGAAGCCGGCACCGTCAGGAATGATGGCCTCGACGATCATCTCCCACATCGCAATGACGAGGCTGGCGACGACGCCGGCCACAAGAATTCGTCGTTTGTCCATGGTTCGAGGTCTCCCTTGGCGGTCGCTGCCTGGGCGGTAGCGAACTCTTGCCTCGAGCCTATGCGCGGGCAGGTGCGCTGGCTGTAGCGTGGGTTACCCGAAGGATGGCGGCGAAGTAGCCGACCTCGCCGCGGTCCAGAGCGCCACGGACCTCGTTCGCCATGCGCCGCGCATCCCCGGCCCCGAGCCCATCCAGCATCGGTGATGCCACGAGGCCACCCAGCGCTGCGAGATTGAGTCCGAGGTCTCGGGTCGCGATGGCGGCCAGACCGATCCGCGCCTCGGCCCGATCGATGAGCTCGTGGATCGCCGACGAGCGGTCCCAGCGCCGTTCCACGACGAAGCCGGCCTCCGAGGCGCGTAATTCGAGTTCGTTCGGGCGCCACGCATCCGAAACGCACAGGGCCGCCCCGAGAATCGGGTGATCGGCCAGAGATGAGACTGCCGCCGGGTCGGCCTGGACGTCGCTGATCAGCAGCTTCCCGTTGGGCTTCAGCACCCGGCGCAACTCGGCCAGGGCCGACGCCCGGGATGTGGTCGAGAGGACGCATTCCACCAGGACGGCGTCGAATGTGCCCGCCTCGAATGGGAGACTCAGGAGATCGGCGGTCTGCCAGCGCACCCGGGCTGATCGCTCCCGAGCCGCGGCCCGCCCAATCACGTCGGAGCCGGCATCCACGGCGTCCACCTGGAGGCCAAATTCACTCGCGGCCAGCCGCGCGCTTGCTCCCAGGCCGCAGCCAGCATCCAGCAGACGGGCGCCGGGCTGGAGCCTCGAGGCATCCAGGAGCTCGCGAGTGCTCGCCAGGCCGCCGGGGTGGAACGACTCGCCCACGATCAGCTCGGCCAGCGGATGCCCGTACAGCGCCGAGCAGCACGCGACGACATCGGCGCGATCCAGCGTCATGCCGGCGCCTGGACCACCGGGATGGCCCGCCCCCCACGGCGACTTGCCGCGAGCCGCTCTCGGGTCTGTTCGCGGTAGCCGACCGTGTTGTAGGTGCAGAACGGGATCATGCGGCCGTCGTCCTGGAGGATGCCGATGCAGCACTTCATCGCCTTCTTCACGTCGAACGTCCAGGGATCGAGGAAGTCGCGCATCTGGACCATGAAGATCCGCCGTGCAAGGTCGGTCAGCGCGGGCAGATCCAGGTCGCAGGCCGCGCAGACGAACGCCTCGGCCTGCGCTTCACCCGGTACGGAGCTCGCGGACCAGAGTGATTCCAGGGCATGGAGCACGTCTCGATCGATCCCGGGCATTGCGCGGTTCGTGATGTAGTCGAGGTACTGATCCACCTCCAGAACGCGAGGCAGGGGAACGACCTCGCCGTCGTCTCCGAGGTAGGCGTAGGTCACCGAACTGCAGGTCGGGAAGCAGCACGGAATCGGGACGAAATCGCTGGACCGGAAGGTCCCGCCGGGGTGGGCATCCAGCGCGCGCTGGACATCGGGGATTGTCATGCGGCGCATAGGATCGTGGTCAGGGTGCCGACCGCTGTGGGTGACGGGCTGGAACATGACGCCACGCACGGCCGGATGCTTGAGCCCGAACTCGACGATGGCGCCAGCCTCGTGTTCATTGACATCTCGTTCGATCGCCGCGACGAGCATGACGTGGAGGTCCGCCTCGGCCAGCCGGTCCAGGGCGCGCAGTTTCGTCTCGAGGAGCGGCTCGCCCCGGATCGTGCGGTAGGTGTCGTCGGTCAGGCCGTCGAACTGGAGGTAGACGAGGGGTCGGCGCGCGGCGAAGCCCTCGAACCAGGCCGGATCGTTGGCGATCCGCAGGCCATTGGTGTTGACCATGACGTAGCTGATGTCGCGGGCCTTCGCCGCGTCGATCATTGCGAACAGGTCCGGATGAATGGTCGGCTCGCCGCCCGAGAACTGGACGACTTCCGGGTGGCCCTCCAGCTCAACGAAGCGATCGAGCATCTTCTCGACCTCGGGCAGTGTCAGATTGAACCCGGCCCCGGCATTCGCGAAACAGACCGGACAGTCGAGGTTGCAGGCCGTATTGATCTCGATGAGGGCCAGACAGGTATGTTGGCGATGCTCGGGGCAGAGCCCGCAATCGAGCGGGCAACCGAGGGACACCTCGGTCGAGATGCGCGCCGGGGCCTGACCGGGCTTGTTGAACTTTGCCTGGTCCACGTAGGCGCGGGCATCGGCGTAGATCAGGCCCTCGAACCAGCCGTGGGTCTCGCAGCGCTTGCGCATGAACACGGAACCATCACGCAGCAGGATCTGGGCGTCGATGACGGCGCGGCACGTCGGGCAGATCGAGCGGGTGAGTTCGTGGAGGATTTCACCTTCCGGCCGCGGGCTCGCCGGGAGGGTCGGAGCCATCGTGCCACCGCGGACCCGACCACGATCGAGGGCCGGACCCGTTGTCAATGCGCGTGCGTGTTGTCGAGGCGTTCGCCGGCTTCGATTCGATCGGGCAGCCGGTTCTCAGCCGGAGTCACCGGGCATGAGAAGTGGGGCGAGTACACGCACGAAGGGTGGTACGCGGCGTTGAAGTCGAGGACGTAGGACCCATCGTGCTCCGGCTCGATGTCCAGGTAGCGTCCGGCACCGTAGGTCTCGCTGCCGCTCGTTGCATCAAGAAACGGCACGAACAGGGAACCGGTCGCGGCCCCCAGGGCGTAGGCGACCAGCGAGCGCAGCTGATCCTCGACAACGAAGGACAGTGACCCGAGTCTTCGAGCCGGGCGCGGATTGTCGTCGGAGGTACCGATCATGAACTCGGCCGGAGCGTCGCCGTCGTAGGGCTGCAACTGGAGACCTTCGAAACGGAGCGCGGCGTTGACCGGGTAATACGGCAGACCGGTGAACGTGGCGCGCTCCTCGGCCGGGATCGGGCTGTGGTGGGACGATCGGAAGAAGGAATCCTTCTCCGCACGATGACCGGCGATCTCGGTCTCGTAGTCCGGCCGGTCGTGCCCGGAATGGTCGTGCGCGGAGTGGTCATGCATGGATCGGTCCGCCCTTCCGTTTCCTCGAGAATCGATGAGATCGGCTGATCTCCCGTAGGCCCGTCGAAGCGGGCGCGCCCGAAGGATGGTCGCAGACCGGTGTCCGAGCCGCCGTAATGCGCGCCACATGGAGGCCAACGCACCCATCGCGCCCCATCGGGATACGACGCTCAGGCGCCTCCGTACAGGGGGATCCGGGCGCCGTTGACGACGCTGCCCTCGGCGGACAGCAAGTAACTCAATGCCGCCGAGATCTCCTCCGGCGTCGTCCAGGTGGCGTTCTTCGGGGTCGGGTCCGAATCGCGGACGTGATCCGCGTCGATGGTTCGTACGAGCAGCAGGTTGACGGTCGTTCCTGTGCCCGCCACTTCGCGGGAAAGTGTCGCCAGCAGGGCTTCCTGCGCCGCCTTGCCAACCGCGTACGCCGCCATCTTCGGCGGCGGGTCGGAGGCGACCGGCGAAGAGATCGCGACAATTCGCCCCCAGCCACCGGCTACCAGGTGGGGCACGAGCGCTCGCGTGACGTTGAGCGTCGTCCAGAGATGCTGGTCGAGCATCGAGGTGAAGGCGTCCAGCGGTGTCTCGGTCACGGTGGTACCGCCGCTCCAGCCGCCGATCACGTGAACGAGGATGTCGGCGCGGCCGAAATGCGCGACGACCTCCTCCACTGCGGAGCTGGTTGCCTCGGCCTCCTTCAGGTCCACCGCATGGCCGTACCACCGATCCGGCGCCAGCCCCAGTTCTGTCGCAACCGCCTCGAGGCGATCGAGCCGCGTCCCGAGCAGCGCCAGCCGGGCCCCGGCGGCGGCCAGATCCCGGGCCACCACCCGCCCGAGGTTTCCGGTCGCACCGGTCACGATCGCGACGCGATCAAGCAACTCCATCGAGATCCTCCGCCAGCGCCGCCATTGCCTCGTCGGTCATGCCCTCGATCAACGGACGGTCCATCTGCTCGCGCAGATGCTCGCGGCCATCGAAGTCGAGCAGGTGGCCAGATTTGGCCGCCTTTGTCTCCAGGTAGAAGCGATTCGCCTCGTTCGGTGGGATGACCAGGGGGATTCGGCCGGTCACCCGGACGCCGAGCGCCTCCAGACCGGCGATCTTGCGCGGGTTGTTGGTCATCAGCCGGATGGACTGGACATGGAGCAGGGACAGCATATGGGCACCGACCGCATAGTCGCGCTCATCGTCCCGAAAACCGAGGGCATGATTCGCCTGGACG
>JAQBHC010000057.1:0-4770 GCA_032128175.1 Chloroflexota bacterium
CTCGATCGCCTTGGCCACCGCGAGAACCATCCCCCGGTCCTTGAACGACCCGGTCGGGTTCATGCCCTCGAGCTTCGCGTGCAGGTTGCGCAGCCCGAGTTGCGCCCCCAGGCGGGGCAAATGCACGAGCGGCGTCGCACCTTCCCCGAGCGACAAGCGCGGTGTGGCGGCGGTCAGCGGCAGCCACGCTCCGTAGCGCTCCATGAGCACTGGGCGGGCACCCAGCGGCGCTGTCACCGGATCACCGGAGCTGTCACCGGACCACCGGGGGTGTCACCGGATCACCGGATAGGCCGCGCCGGACGGCCCGATGAACACATCGCTGGCTTCCGGCGCCAGCGCCGCGAACGGGCCCGTGGCTGCCGGCAGCCCGGCCCAGGTGCTGCCGCCCTGCCGGGCGATGGCGACGAGATCACCGAGCACGGCCGACGATGTCGCGGCGCCGCCGGCGCCCGGTCCGCTGAAGGCCACCCGGCCGATGGGGACGCCGTCCACTTCGATCCGATTGAGGACGCCGTCCGTTCGCCCCAGTGGCGTATCCAGCGCGACCGCGGATGGCAGGACGGATGCGGCGATGCCGTCGTGGGTACGGGTCGCCGAAGCGATGAGCTTGATCGCGAGGCCCTGCTCGGCAGCCGCAACGATGTCGGGAAGCGTGACCCCGGTGATCCCGGGCAGCCCCGTCTCGTCACCGGCCATGCCCGGGACGATCGTGATCGACGTCGGAACGAGCCACTGCCCGAAGGCGAGCCGGGCGAGGATGACCAGCTTGTTCAGGGCGTCGTGGCCCTCGACGTCGCCGCGCGGATCCGCCTCCGCATACCCCGCGACCTGAGCATCCGCGAGGACGTCCGCGTACGGCCGGCCCTCCCCGGCCATGGCGGTCAGGATGAAGTTCGTCGTCCCGTTGACGATGCCACGCACGGCCTCGAGCCGGTTGGCCGCCAGATCCAGGGCGATCGGCCCGAGGACCGGGATTCCACCACCGACCGCCGCCTCGAAGCGCAAGGCCGTGCCGGTGCGGCGAGCAATGGCCTCGAGCTCGGTTCCGTGATGGGCGATGACCTGCTTGTTCGCGGTCACGACCGGCTTTCCCGCGGCGAGCGCCGCCGCGATCAGTGTCCGCGCGGGCTCATCACCACCCATCAGCTCGACGATGACGTCCGTCTCCGGCGAGGCGATCAGGTGCGCCGGGGCATCGGTCAGGAGGGATTCCGGGATCCCGCGCGCGATCGCCCGCGCCACGTCTCGAACCGCCACGCCCGCCAGGTGCAGCGGTGCTCCGTCCGCGCCCTGGAGTGACTCGGGCCTCGAGATGAGGGCGTGGATCACCTCGTGACCCACGGATCCGGCGCCGAGCACGGCAATCCGCATTGGGGCGGTCATACGGCCGCCAGCCGGCCGGGCGATGTGACGAGACATCGATGCATGGACCGATGGTACGAGGTCGCCGCCCCGCTCCGTCGCTAACGGTCTCTGCGTCGGTCGTGAACGGCTCCTGTGCCCGTCGCGGACCCGGCGCTCGGCTACACTCGGCCGACCATGTCCAAGCCGACGGCCTCGACCGCGCAGCGCGCCTTCAGCGGCATCCAGCCGTCCGGGGCGCCGCACATCGGGAACGACCTCGGAGCGATCCGGAACTACGTCCGGCTGCAGGACGAGTACGAGGCGATCTACTGCATCGTCGACTACCACGCCCTGACGAGCACCCACGATCCGGACCGGATGCGCCGGCAGACGCGTGAGATGGCGGCCGCGCTCCTGGCGCTGGGGCTTGATCCAGAGCGCTGCACCCTGTTCGTCCAGAGCCATCGACCCGAGCACGCCGAGCTGGCCTGGCTGCTGATGACGGTCACGCCGGTCAGCTGGCTCGAGCGAACGCCGACCTACAAGGAAAAGAAGCTCAACCAGCCGGACGACGTGAACCACGGCCTCCTGACCTACCCGGTGCTCCAGGCCGCGGACATCGTCATGTACAAGGCGACGACCGTGCCAGTCGGCAAGGACCAGGCCGCGCATCTCGAGCTTTCGCGAGAGATCGTGCGGGCGTTCAACAACCGCTACGGACAAACCTTCCCGGAACCCCAGGCCGTGTTCACCGAGGCACCAGTCGTGCTCGGCACGGATGGCGCCCGAAAGATGTCCAAGTCGCTCAACAACACCATCGAGATCTTCGCGCCCGAGGATGAGATCCGCCGCCAGGTGATGTCCATGGTCACCGACACGCAGCGGATCAAGCGCACCGATCCAGGCCGGCCCGAGGTCTGCAACGTGTGCCAGCTGCAGCGCTTCTTTGGCGACGACTACATCCAGCTGTGGGACGGCGAGCGCACCGCGCTGACCGGCTGTGTGGACATGAAGCGCCTCCTCGCGGATCGGATCATCGGTCACTATGCCGAGGCGCGCGAGCGATATGCCGACCTGATGGCCCATCCGGAACGCGTGGACGGGATCCTCGAGGCCGGGGCCGATTGGCTCAAGCCGCTCGCGAATGCCACCATGGACGAGGTTCGCGCAAAGATGGGGCTCCGGTAGGCCGACATTCGGCACAAGGGAGGCGGGCGACATTGAGTCTTGAGCTGACGACACGCGAGCGTCGCCTGCTGGACCTCGTCCTGATCCTCGCGGCCATCTCCCTCACGTTTGTCGTCCTCGGCTTCCTGGCGAACGTCCTCGCTGCCTTCGGCGACATCATCCTCGTCTTCTTCCTGGCCTGGCTGCTGGCCTTCATCCTTACGCCGCTTATCACGCGTGTGGCCGTGGTATCCCACCTGACTCGAACGGGCGCGGTGGTGCTCGTCTACGTGCTCCTGTTCGGCGGGCTGGTGGTCCTCGTGGTCGGCGTGGCCGGCGCAGTCGCGGCCTCGATCTCCGATTTCCTGCGCAGCGTGCCGACGCTCCGGGAGGACCTGCCGGCCATCGTGGCGCCGTGGCAGGCGCGCATCGATGCACTCGGCGTGGGCGACGTCAACCTCGCCACGCAGGCAGAGAGCTTCCTCGACAACCTGAGTCGCTACGCGGCCGAGCTGGCGGGGCCGCTCCAGCAGGTCGCCGTTGCCAGCCTCGGCGCCATCGCGAACCTGATCCTGATCCTGATCCTGTCCCTCTACATGGTTGCCGATCGCGACCGCCTTCTGGCCTTCCTGTTCCGGCTCTCTCCGCCGCAGTACAAGGAAGAGTCCCGGCTGCTCGAGCGGAGCATCTCGCGATCGTTCGGTGGCTTCCTCCGCGGCCAGGCGATCCTCGGCTTCGCCTACGCGGGCGTCGCCATCGTCGCGAACGTGCTGTTCGGGCTGGATTACGCCGCGGCCACCGCGGCGGCGGCTGGGCTGCTGATGGCAGTCCCCTTCTTCGGGCCGTTCTTCGCCTGGGCGCCGCCAGTCCTGGTGGCGCTGGTCGTGACGCCGGACTCCACGGTGGGCGTACTGGCGGTGATGGCCGTCGGGTGGCTCGGGGTCATGAATTTCCTCCAGCCGCGGCTCATGGCCCACGCCCTCCAGATCCCTCCCATCGTCGTCCTCGGCTCGGTTCTCGTCGGCGGCAAGATCGCCGGGATCGGCGGGGCCATCTTCGGGATCCCGATCGCGGCCGTCCTGTCCGCCCTGCTCCTGCATCTCCTCGGCCGGACCGTCGAAACGGGTCCGGTGGCCGCCCGCGCCGCCCATCGGGTCGAGCAGCGCGAGGGTCGCGCGATCCGCGTCCCGCGTGAACCAAACCCGGCGACCGATTCCGACGTGGAGGAAGCCTCGCCCGCGGACGCCGAGCGTCAATAGAGAGGCCGCCCGGCAGAGCCGGACGGCCTCTGGCAAGTTGACCGTGGGGCATGCGCCCCGCGGTCAGCCGTCGCTACTTGATTGGCCGTGGCTACCTGATTGATTGGCCGTGGCTACCTGATCGCCGCGTTCCCAGGGTCCTGCCCGGGAGCCACGCCGCCGGTGGTCATGTAGCAGCCGTCTGCCTTGCCGGGCGTTCCAGCATCCGGGCCGTGGTGGGCCGTTTCGAGGCCAAAGGCCGCCGGGTCACCGCCACAGCTCACCCCGCTCACGAAGGGGCCATGGAGCTGGCCGTTCGCGAGAATCTGTCCGGCGCCGGCCTGACCGTTCTTCGCGTAATGAGCGTGCGCCGCCACTGGCGCCGCGGCGGCAAGCAGGAGCGCGCTGATCGCCGTCATCCCGATTAGCACGCGGCCAAATGATCGAACCTTCTTCGCTTCCATTACGTTCTCCCTTCGCCCGCAGCCGCGGCCACCGCCACGAGTTCGACCTCGTGAAGCAGCCGGACGCCGGCACCTCCGTCCGGGAACAGGGCCAGGACGGCCGCATCGATACGGGTTGGGTCGAATGCCCAACCCTCCAGCACGACTCCGATCCCCCATTCGTCGGCGAGCACAGCGACCCGGCTGATCCCCAGTTGGGCCAACCGCTCCGCTGCCTCCGGCCCCACGGTCAGCTCGGGGGTGTTGGAACCTGCGATCAGCATCGCGATGCCCATGGACCCTCCTCGCCGGCTACGTGACCCTCGTTCTGGAGTCGCTGGGCGAGGCTAGGCGACGGAGGACCCCTCATTCATCGGGCGAATCCCGTACCACCTTGGAGCGAACCAGCGATGCGACTTCCGTCCGGTTGCGCAGCCCGAGCTTGGCGAGGACGTTGGTCAGGTGGCGTTCGACGGTCTTGGGCGACAGGAGCAGGACTCCGGCGATCTCGCGGTTGCTGTTCCCGTCCCCCACCAGACGAGCAATCTCGCGCTCCCGGCTGGTGAGGCTGGCCA
>JAQBHC010000058.1:0-2579 GCA_032128175.1 Chloroflexota bacterium
TCGTGGCCGGGCAGCCACTCGCGAACATTCCGCCCAGCGATCGAAGAATCCAGCAGCCCCGCGATGTGATTCGTCCCGTAGCGGATGACGCCCATCGCGGTCTTGGCGTTGTGGGTATGGAAGTGTCCTTCGGTCAGGATCAGGAGGCGCCGCGAGTCGTTGGCCGTCATGGTCGAGGAGTGTACGAGAACGCGAAACACCCCCGGAAAACCGAGGGTGTCGGGTAGATCGAGATTGGTACCGCATACCGGATTCGAACCGGTGGTCTCCGCCTTGAGAGGGCGGTGTCCTGGGCCTCTAGACGAATGCGGCCCCGCCCCGCGATTCGAAGCGCGAGGAGGCGGATGATAGCAAACGGTCGCCGAATCGGTCCCGGACCCTAGAGCCGATTTGCCTCCAGGAAGGCACGGATCGAGTCTGCAACCTGCTGGTAGCTCTCCTCGCCGACCACGAGGCCGTAGTGGGAGTGAGCCCCAAACGGCTCGTAGGGAGCGTCGAGCCATTCGGCCAGCTGCTCGGCCGACTCGACGGGGATCTGCCGATCAAGTCCGCCGCTGATCACCAGCCGCGGAACGGTTGCAAACGCCTCGCGATTGATGCGGATCCCGCGCAGAACTGCTCGCCGGGCGCGACCCGACTCATGTGGCTTCTGACCCATGAGGTGCTGGATGCGCAGGATGTCTGCGATCGACAGGTCGGCATGATCGCGCTGCAGCCGCTCCGGAAGCGTTTCCCAGCCGATCATTGACTTGCCGTACAGCTCCGGGATCTCGCGGAGTTCGTGCTGGTGGGCGGGCAGGCGTAGTTCTCCCGGCACCTCCGGCGCCACGAGCACGAGACCGGCGATCGGCTGGCGTTCGGCGGCCTTCATGGCCAGCAGGGCGCCCATCCCATGACCGACGGCGACCACACCTGGACCGAGTCGAGCCATCACCGCCGCGACGTCCTCCACGAACATCTCGAAGGACAGCTCAGCCGGGTCGGCCGTCAGGCTCCAGTAATGATTGCGAAGATTGAGCGCGTGGCCCTCCCAGCCACGGGCGGCGAAATAGCCCAGGCAGCGCTCCCAGAGCCACGACCCACCGAGCTCACCGTGGACGAACAGGAGCGGCTTCCGCCGTGAGCGACGCTCCGGCAGCCACGACTCCACGTAGATCCCACGCTCGTCGAGCTCGATCTCGTCCTTGCGAATTGGCCGTCCCCCCACGGTTGGCTGTTGTGTGCGGCCGAGAAGGTCTTCGGGTGAGAAATCGGGCACGCGCAGCCCTCCAGCAGGTTGATGACGAGGCCGGTGATGGCCTTCGGGTAGATATACGTGCCCGTTTGCGGCATCACGTCTCGTTGTGCCGCAACCGCGATGATGTCTTCCGGGGATCCAGTGGGTTCCGAACCGCGTTCCGGTACCCGGATCCTACGATAGGCTTGCTCCCAGGGCGCGAATCTCGTCCAGCGGAGCCGGATCGTCGAGCGCCGAGACATCGCCGGGATCGATTCCGAGGAACGCCGCGCGGACGACCCGGCGCATGACCTTGCCCGAACGTGTCTTCGGAAGCGCACCTACGGCGAGCACGAGATCTGGCTTGAGCGCCTTTCCGAGTTCGCGGACGACGGCGGCTGAGATTTCGGCCCGAACGGCCGGCCCATCGGCCGTGCCCCGCGCCAGAACGCAGAACACGGCGATCGACTCGCCCTTGATCGCATGCGGGATCCCGACCGCCGCGGCCTCGACCACGGATGGATGGCCCACCGCGGCGCTCTCGACCTCGGCCGGCCCCACACGCTTGCCGGCCACCTTGAGCGTGTCATCGGAGCGCCCCTGAATGTACCAGTAGCCATCCGCGTCGATCAGCGCCCAGTCGCCGTGCACCCACGTCCCCGGGAAGCGTGTCCAGTACGTCTCCACGTAGCGCTCCGGATCGTTCCAGAAGCCACGAGTCATGCCCGGCATGGGCTGCCGGATGACCAGCTCGCCGACGCGCCCGCGGACTGGAGCCCCGTCTGCATCCACGACATCGGCCGCGACCCCGATGTTCGGACCGGCGAATGACATCGGGCGAACCGGCGTGATCAGGTTGCCGGCCACGATCCCGCCGGAGACCTCGGTCCCGCCGCTGTAGTTGACGATCGTGCAGCGGGCTTCGCCGACCTCGCGGAAGAACCACCACCACGGATCAGGATTCCATGGTTCGCCCGTCGAGCCAAGTACGCGGAGTGACGACCGATCGTGGGCGCGGACAGGGTCGGTCCCGTGCTGCATGAGCGACCGAATCACGGTCGGGCTGAGGCCGAGGTGCGTGACACGGTGCCGGGCGACGATTGCCCACAGCCGGTCCGGTCCGGGGTGGTCCGGCGTGCCTTCGTAGAGCACGAGCCTGGCGCCGAGGATCAGGGCACCGGAGATCGCCCAGGGACCCATCATCCAGCCAAGGTCGGTGAACCAGAACAAGGTGTCGCCCGGGCCGAGGTCGAAGCAATGCGCCAGATCCTGCGAGGCCTTGATCGGGAAACCGCCGTGAACGTGGACTGCTCCCTTTGGCCGGCCCGAGGTCCCGGAGGTGTAGATGACCATGTATGGCGTC
>JAQBHC010000059.1:0-14949 GCA_032128175.1 Chloroflexota bacterium
TGGTCCGCCCGATGGCGAAGTCCCCGCCGAACCGCTTGCGGTAGGGCAGGCTCAATACCAGCAGATCCGCGTCCCGCTCGATCGCTTCGTCGACCAGCGCTGCTCCGACTTCGCGAGCCTGGAGCAGGACCGGTTCAAGGACCACTTTCGACCGCTCGGCGGTGGTTTCGGCGACATCCAGGATCTGCTGCGCCTGTTCGGAGCGCCCCGCCACATCCGCATCCAGTGGCTGGGCCCACCCGACCTCCACGATATGGACGGCCACAATCTCCGCCTTGGTCGGGCGCGCCATTTCGGCGACGATCTGGACGATTCGGGCGTCGCCCGGCCCTCCGGCGAGGGCGATCACGGCGCGCTTGAAGACTGGGAGATGGCTATCGGACACGGATCTGGTCGGCCGCCTCGGCTGTTGTTGGAACGACGGGTCCAGGTGGACCGGACCCGACAATCAGGTCGTCGCGGCGGTCACGATACCACCGTGGCCGGTGCTGGCGATTGTTGCTGGTGGCCGCGATCAGTGGCCGCGGCGGAACGGGACGTCCGCGATGACCGTGTGGTCGCGACCGACGATTGCCGCCTTGAGCCGCTTCGCTGTCTGGTTGTACAGGAGCCGATCCCACCAGTGCTTGGCAACGTACTCAGGGAGCACGACGATCGTCACCGGCGCCTCCCGGTCCGGTGGCCACGACTCGTCCAGCACGTCGAGATAGGCGACGATCGGCTCGACGATCGCCCGGTACGGTGACTGGACGATGACCAGGGGGACGCCCGGCACCTGGCGCTCCCAGCGCAGGCGCATGGCCTCGGCATCTTCAGGATCGACGGTCACGTAGACCGCGCGGACATCGGACGCGACCGTTCGAGCGAAGGTGACCGCTTGCACGACCGCCCGATTGATCCCGTTCACCGGGACGACGGCCCGTTGCTCGCGGTGCGGCCCCGCAAAGATGGTGTCCTCGCGGACGTGCAGTTCCTCGGTCTGGCCCTCGTACTGACGGCGGATCCAGAGCATCAACAGGACCAGGACCGGGATCAGGACCAGGACGATCAGTGACGCCGGTGCCTTGACCACCGCGACGACCACGGCCACGATCGCGGTCAGGGTGCAGCCGAAGGCATTGATCGCCAGCCGCCGCTCCCAGCCGGGCGGACGCTCGCGGAGCCAGTGCCGAATCATGCCCGCCTGACTGATCGTGAAGTCGATGAACACGCCGATCGCGTACAGCGGGATGAGCAGGTGCGTCTCACCGTTGAAGATCACGATGAGGGTCGAGGCCACCACGGCCAGCACGATGATTCCGTACGAGTAGGCCAGCCGATCGCCGCGCAGACCGAACTGGCGCGGCATATGGGAGTCGCCCGCCAGGATCGCCAGCAGACGCGGGAACGCATTGAAGCTCGTGTTCGCGGCCAGGAACAGCAGCAGCGCCGTGAATGTCTGGAACAGGAAGAATGGGATCGTGCCGTCCCCGTAGATTCGCCGGGCGACCTGGCTGATGACCGTCTGCTGCGTCGGCGCGTCGAGGTGAGTGATTCCGAAGTTGACCGCCAGGAAGGTGATCCCGATGAACAGGATCCCGAGCAGCACGGCCATCGAACCGAGCGTCGACGCGGCATTCTTCGCTTCCGGCGGCTTGAACGCCGGCACCCCGGTCGCGATGGCCTCGGTTCCGGTCAGTGCCACGGCCCCGGCGGCAAAGGCGCGCAGCAACAGCAGGATCCCGACCTGTTCCGGAATCTTGCCGGCCGTATTGAGGATCTCCGGTGGGAACTCGGCGTGCTCGCCGCCGATCACGATCCGGAATGTCCCGATCGCGATCATAAGGAGGGCCGACCCGAGGAACAGGTAGGTCGGGATCGCGAAGATGTTGCCGGCCTCCCGCAGGCCGCGAAGATTGCCGATGGTGATGAGCGTGACCCCGATGATCCCGATGATGACCCGCTCGTCGACAAGTTCAGGAATGGCCGACGTGATCTGCTCAACGGCCGACGTTGTCGAGACTGCGACCGTCATGACGTAGTCGATCAGGAGCGCCGAGGCCGCGATCAGCGATGCGTTCCGCCCGAAGTTTCGTTTGGACACCGAGTACGAGCCGCCGCCCGTCGGATACGCGATGCACACCTGGCGATAGCTGATCGCCACCGCGGCAAGGAGGACCGCGATCGCGATAGAAATCTCCAGCCCCAGGGCGAGTGCGGCCGCCCCGCCGATGATCAGCGCACGCAGGACTTCCTCAGTCGCGTAGGCGGACGAGGAGATCGCGTCGGAACTGAAGATGGCCAGCGCCTTCTTCTTGGACAGGCGTTCACCGATCTCTTCCTCCGACGCCAGGGGCCGGCCGAGGAAGACCCGACGCATGCTGGCCATCGCCCGCCCGACGCCGGTCGTCGGGGTGCTCGCGGCCGCCTTGGCCGTCATCGTGCCCTTCCCGCTCCAGCGGAAATAGGCCGCGTGCGGTCGTTCGACGCGAATGCGCCGGTCGCCGAGCTTTCGTCCGCGGAGTGGTTGGCGGCCGCCGATCATCGTGCAGTTGGCCTCAGAACCCGGCGGCCAGGCGGGACGAGAGGTGAGCGGGCAGGCCGGCGTTGCGCATCGCCGTCTGGACGGCCTCGATGTCGTAGCCGACCCGGTGCCACGAGACGGTGTCCGTGTCCGTGTCGAGGATCAGGAACGATGCGCGCGGGTCGCCATCGCGGGGCTGACCGACGCTCCCTGGATTCACCAGGGCTCGGCGGCCGCGAAGCTCCAGGACGAACCCATCGTCGGGAACGACCTTCTCGACGGTTCCGCCCTCCTCGAGCCAGGCGAGCGGGACGTGCGTGTGCCCGTGGAGCCCGATCCTCGTTTTGAGAACCGCGAGGTTGTCTCGGGCGACCTCGATTGAGGTGATGTACTCCCACACGGGATCACGCGGGCTGCCGTGAACCAGCGTGCAGTCACGCTCAGACATCGTCGCGGGCAACGCGGTCAGCCACGCCCGGGCGATCGGTCCGATCGCCTCGCGCGTCCACTCCATGGCCTGACGGGCATCCTCGTTGAACCACTCGATCTCCCGACCGCCCAGCGCCGCAGCGTCGTGATTTCCCTGGACGCCACCGGCCTGAATGTCAGCAAGGAGCGAGACCACCGCGTCGGGGTCCGGGCCATATCCGACCACGTCGCCGAGGTGCCTGAAACCATCGACCGAACCGGCTGCGCGGATGATCGCCTCAAGGGCCGGCAGGTTCGCGTGAATGTCCGAAAGCACGGCCAGTCGCATGGCCTGCCAGCGTAGCAGGACGGTCGGTCAGAGAGGTCGACGCTTGCGAGTGCCCGGATCACGCGGATATCCCGACGGGGTCGCGCGCTCCTTGCGGACCACGACCAGTCCGTGCCCTTCGAGTTGCGCGGCGCGCGCCAGCGCTTCCGGATATGGGCGCCACGTCGGAACAGATCCTCCGAGCGCGTGCGCGGCCCGGCCCGCCGCCGCCAGCTCGGAACCGAGCTCGCCGCGCTTCCAGGCGATAAGGCGGCCGCCCGGTGCGAGGAGCGGGAGCGCCAGCTCGACGAGGTCGGCGAGCCCACCGACGGCCCTGGCCGTGACGACGTCCCAGCGGCCGGTCCCCAACGCCTCCGCACGCGCTGTCAGCACGGCTACGCGCCCGGCCAGCCCCATGGACTCAGCGACCACGGCCAGGAACCGGGTCTTCTTGCCGACCGAATCGACCAGGGTCACGCGCGTCGTCGGGAGCACCGCGGCCAGCGTGAGGCCCGGGAACCCGGCACCGGATCCGAGATCCAGGAGGGTGGCGTGCTGGCCCTCCCGGATGGTCGAGAGGCCAGCCAGGCTGTCCGCAACGTGGAGCCGCGCCACGGCCGCCGGATCACTGATCGCGGTCAGGTTGATCGCGGCGTTCCAGGCCAGCATCAGGCGGACATGGTCGACGATGACGCGGAGCGCGTCCGTGCCCAGGCGTTCGCCGCCCGTTTCGAGCACCCGAAGGGCCGGCTCGAGGGCGCGGCCATAGTCCGCCGACAGTTCGGGCAGGTCGTCGACGCGCGTCGGGAGCGGTTCTCGCTGGTGGTTCAGGCGTCCCTCCCCGGAACGGGGCGTTCAGCCGCCACGAGAGCCGCCCCCGGCGGCGACGTTCGTTGCGCAGCCGCGGCCTCGGTCTCACAGCCTGCGGGCAGTTCGCGGCCGGGTTTCCCCGTGCCCCTTGCGCAGTCCGTTCCCCGATGCCGATTCGGTGCGGATGCAGGACGGTAGAAGTCCCAGGGGCGAGCGTCAACGGGGTTATCCACGATGATTCGGGCCATATCTCGACGGCTCGTGGATAACTCAGGGATGGGCAGGTGGACGAACGCGGGGTCAGGCCTTGCCGCCGCCACTGCCGCGTACCGGGCGACCGAGGGTACGACGCACCACGTCCACCACCTCATCGACGTAGCGGTCCGCGTCGCCGTGCTCGGCCGCGGTCCGAACGCAGCCCTGAACGTGATCCTCGAGGACCAGGATGGCCAGTGAGTCAACGGCCGCTCGGAGGGCAGACGTCTGCTGGAGGATGTCGACGCAATACTCCTCGCGCTCGATCATCCGCGCGATCCCGCGCACCTGACCCTCGATTCGAGCGAGACGTCGAACGAGCTGGGCCTTGTCCTTGGAATAGCTATGCCGAAAGGTTTCGCCGGCCTCGTGACCGGCGCTGTGTCCATGCGTCGTGGCCATCGAACCTCGTCCAACTGTGCGGGGACCGTCGGGAACGCGGGGCGGTCCGAGCGCCCATGATACCCCCTGGGGGTATCGACAACAAGGGCCGCGCCGCAACCACCGCCCAGTGGACCGACCCGCTACACTCCGCGTGGATGGATCCCCGCGACCAGCTGCGCGCGCTTCCGGACGGGATGGCCTGCACCGTCTGCGACGAGCCCGTCCCCGCCGAGCGGATGCTTCTGGCCCGGCGCGACGATATGACCTTCGTCCAGATCGAGTGCACCCGTTGCGGCAGTCGGACGCTCGAATTCGTCGCCGTCAGGCAGGGCCAATGACCGTCGTCGCATCCACAGGTCTTCCCGCCGCCGGACCAGGCGAGGGGGCCCGAACCGATGGGTTCGGCCGGTCCTGGCCGGACTTCGCCCACGCGAGCGAAGCCGAGATGGCGCGCATCCTCGACTTCTATGCCGTGCGCTGGGAGTACGAGCCGCAGACGTTCCCGATCCTGTGGAACCTCGAGGGCGCGGTGATCGAGAGTTTCTCGCCCGACTTCTATCTGCCGGAGCTGGATCTCTACCTCGAGATGACCACCCTGAAGCAACGACTCGTGCGCAAGAAGAACCGCAAGTTGCGTCGGCTACGGGAGCTCTACCCGGCAATTCGGATCAAGCTCTTTTACGCTCGGGACTTCCGGGCGATGATGCTCAAATACGGTCGCCTGGCGCTCGCGGACTCGCTCTCGGGGACGCTCGGGCAGGTGGTTCCTGAACGGACTCGCGCGTTGATGCTGAGCCCCGTCCTCGCGCCGTCGATCGAGCTCAGTCCGATCCCGGTGATGGGTTCGCGGAGGCGTCGGGCGCGACGCGCCAGCGCCAGCGCCAGCGCCAGCGCCGTCGATTCTCCATTGCTCGAGCCGGTCGGTACGATTGTGACTGTGAGCGACCCGCATGGCAGCAGTCGAACCGCCGCGGTGGCGGATCATAAGGAGGCACCCGGCGACCGATGAGGACTCCTACCGATCTCATGGCAGACATTGGAGAGGTGCTCCTCGACGAGGACCAGATTCAGTCGCGCATCCTTGAGCTGGGCACCCAGATCAGCACCGACTACGCGGGTCGCCGGCTGACGCTCGTGAGCGTCCTCAAGGGTTCGCTGCCGTTCATGGCCGACCTCATGCGAGCCATCACCCTGCCACTCCGGATCGACCTGATGGAAGTCAGCTCCTACGGCGGCGCCACGACTGAATCCTCGGGCCTCGTCCGGATCCTCAAGGACCTGTCCACAACGATCGAGGGTGAGGAGGTCCTCATCTGCGAGGACATCATCGACACCGGCCTGACGCTCAACTACCTGATTCGCTATCTCGGCGGCAAGAAGCCGGCGTCGCTTCGAATCTGCACCCTGCTGGACAAGCCGGCCCGTCGTCTCGTCGAGATCCCGGTCGATTACACGGGCTTTACCATCCCCGACCAGTTCGTCGTCGGGTATGGCCTGGACTACAACGAGCTGTACCGAAACCTGCGCTTCGTCGGCGTGCTCAAGCCAGAGGTCTACACGACCCCAGAATGAACTCGCTTCGACGCCCGGTAAGCCGGGCCAGGTTGATGGCCGCCCTCGGCGCGCTCGTGATCCTCGTCGGCTGTGTGCTGCGCTGGTGGACGGTTGGCGGAGCCGACGGCCTGCCGGAGCTCGGTGGCAATGGGTTCGACGGCATGGGGATCGTCGTGTTCGTCGTTGCCCTCGCCACGATCGCTGTCGTCACCTTGCCATATGCCGCGAACCGCCCGGTCAACGCCGATCGATGGCCGATCTTCGCCCTGCTGGCCGTCGCCGGCTGGCTCGCCTTCGCGCTCCGGATCGTCAACCTCGCCGCGCTGGGTGCCTTCTCGTTCAAGGAGGTCGGCGATGTCCTGACCAACGGTCCCGGCCTGTGGGCGACAGGCATCGGCCTGGCCATGCTGGCCCGCGCTGCCTACGACATTCACCGGGAGCCCGGCGCGCGCTAGGACCCGGCACGCGCTCGATCGGATCGGCCGCTGGAATGCTCGAGGTCGGGTCCCGTACCGCCCGGACCGCAGCCTCGCTCAGTCGACTCCGAGGTACGCCTTCTGCACCATCTCGTTGTCGCGAAGGTTCTCGGCTCGGTCCGCCAGGACGATCTGGCCGGTCTCGATGACATACCCGCGGTCGGCGATCGCCAGGGCCTTGCGGGCGTTCTGCTCCACCAGCAGGATGGTCGTCCCGCGGGCATGCAACTCGCTGATCGTCTCGAAGATCTGGTCCACCAGCAGCGGCGCCAGACCCATCGACGGCTCGTCGAGGAGCAGGACCTTGGGATCCGACATGAGCCCGCGGCTCATGGCCAGCATCTGCTGCTCACCGCCGCTCAACGTGCCCGCGACCTGATTCTCACGTTGCTTCAGACGCGGGAACAGCGCAAACGCCTCGTCCGTGCGCTGCGCCACGATTGCCTTGTCCGAAACGACGAACGCGCCCATCTTGAGGTTCTCGGTCACGGTGAGCCGGGCGAAGATCCGGCGACCCTCGGGGACCTGGACAACGCCCTTGATCATGATCTCGTGCGGCTTGAACGTGCCCAGGTCCTCGCCGTTCAGGGTGATCTGACCGCTTCGCGGACGGACCAGCCCGCTGATCGAATTGAGCGTCGTGCTCTTGCCCGCTCCGTTGCCTCCGATCAGGGCGACGATCTCGCCCTGATGGACCTCGAGGGAGATCCCACGCAACGCGTGGATGCTGCCGTAGTAGGTATGCACGTCCACGACCGACAGGACCGGCGGCGCCGTCATGCCTCGGACCTCGATCCGTCGGAATCGTGCGGCTCCGGCGAGGGCTCCGAGTCCGTGGTAGCGGCTTCCGGGGTCGTCTCGACCGCCCCCGACTTGACCGCCGCCGCCTCGGCTGCCGCCGCCTCGGCCGCTCCGTCACGGCCCAGGTACGCCTCGATCACCTGCGGATCCCGTTGGATCTCCTTGGGTGTCCCCTCGGCGATCTTCCGACCATAGTCGAGCACGGTGATCTTCTCGGAGATGTCCATGACAACTCGCATTTCGTGCTCGATGAGGAGGACCGTGATCCCGAGGTCGCCCCGAAGCTTGCGGAAGAAATCGGTCATCTGGAGCGTCTCGGACGGGTTCATGCCGGCGGTCGGCTCGTCCAGCAGCAGGAGTCGCGGTTTGTTGGCCAGCGCCCGAGCCACCTCCAGGCGGCGCTGATCGCCGTACGGGAGCTTGACGGCCAGACTGTCACCGCGGTTCTTGAGGCCAACGAAGTCCAGCAGACGGAGCGCCTCGATGTGTGCGGCGTCCTCCTCGCGACGCTGGGCCCGAGTCCGGAAGATCGCGCCGAGCCACGTAGAGGTCAGATGGTTGTGCTGCCCGACCAGAATGTTCTCGATGGCCGTCATGCTCGGGAACAGCCGGATGTTCTGATACGTTCGCGAGATGCCGAAATGGGCGACCTGATCCGGCCGGAGGGTGTGGATCGGGGACCCGTCGAATGTGATCGTGCCCTCATCCACGTGGAAGAACCCGGTCAGGCAGTTGAAGAAGGTCGTCTTGCCGGCGCCATTCGGGCCGATGACGCTGACGATCGAGCCCTCCTCGAGCTCGAAGTCAAGCTCGCTGACGGCGGTCAGCCCACCGAATCTCTTGGTGACGCGTTCGGCCTTCAGCAAGATCATGGCGCCGTCGCCTCGCGCCGTTCCGCGTCGGTGATCAGCTGGTCGTCCGGCAGGGCCAGGATCTCATCGCTCGTATGCAGTTCTCGCCGACTGACCCTCGACGGAAGCAGGCCCTCCGGCCGAAGGATCATGATCGTCATGAGCGCGAGCCCATAGAACAGGAGCCGGTAGTCGGAGAACTCCCGGAACAGCTCCGGCAGGCCGATCAGGACGAGAGCGCCAAGGACGACCCCCGGGATGCTGCCCATGCCGCCGACGATCACGATCGCCGCGACGTTGATCGAGAGCTGGAGCTGGATGCTGGAAGCGAAGATGGACCCGACGAGGCCCACCGAGATGGCGCCGGCCAGACCAGCGAATGCGCCGCCGAGCATGTACGCGAGCAGCTTCGTCTGCACGAGGTTGACGCCCATACCCTCGGCGACGTCCTCGTCTTCGCGAATCGCCAGCCAGGACCGCCCAAGGCGCGATCCTCGCAATCGCCACGCCACGAAACCAACAACGGCCGCGCACGCCAAGGCGATGTAGTAGATCTGCACGGGCCCGGCCAGCCAGTCCGTGGGCGGAACGTCGAGCGGCTTCGGGATGTTGAGGATGCCGCGCGGTCCGCCCAGCCACGGCTTCAGCAGGTCCGACCCGGCCAGGATCCGGATGATCTCGCCGAAGCCAAGCGTGGCGATGGCGAGGTAATCGCCGCGGATGCGCAGGATCGGCAGGCCGAGGAAGAGCGCGACCAGCATGGCGAACACGACGCCGAAGGGAACGGCCTGCCAGAACGACCAGCCGGCGATTCCGTACTCGGCCGTGGACGTCAGCAGCGCAACGGTATAGGCGCCGACCGCGTAGAACGCAACGAAGCCCAGATCCAACAGACCGGCGAGTCCGAGCGTGATATTGAGCCCGAGGCCCAGCAGGACGAACAGGGCGACGATCGCGATGACCTGGGCGAAGAACGGCCCCAGGGCCAACGGGAACAGCAGCACCATGGCCAGGACCAGCAGCATCAGGGGGCCGACGACGAGTCGCCGTTGCGCGGGCGGCAGTGCGGCGACGCGCCGCCTCGGCTTCGTGGTTCGCACGATGACGGTGGTTGCGACGGTCAAAATGAAGACGATTGTCCCGCCAGCCACCGTCAGACCTTCCGACCCGAACAGGAATCGGGCAAGACCGGCCAGTGGGGTGACCAGCATCGGCGTCCGGAGCAACCCGGCGAAGAGGCCGAAGAAGACGAGCAGTGACAGGCCGACGACGAGCGGCACGCGCACCCTCGAGGAGAGCCCCAGGATCGCAGCGGCGATCCCGCCGGTGATCGCGCCGACGACGATCGGCACGTAGGCACCCTTCAGGACGAGGCCATTGTTCAGCAGGTCGTAGAGGACAGGCGAGGCGTTGAGGAACATCGCCCGCAGGTCGAGGACCGCTCCGAACGCGATCAGGCCGGTCAACATCGCCCCCGCAATCGCGCCGGCGATCGCGCCGCCGGACACCGCCCTGAAGCGTGACACCTTGACCCGATCTCGAGCCGCCACGTACCCGATCGCCGCGAATGCGATCAGGAGGGCGGCCTGGCCGAGCTCAAGCACACCGATGATGAGCGGCCGCACCGCGAAAACGGGGACGATGCCCACCAGGCAGACGTAGATAGCAATAGCGCCACCGGCGACTCCGATCTTGACGAGTCGCAGCAGGCGCCACGGATCGGCGGCTGCCGCTCCGATCATGTCGGGTGGCGGGAAGGTGGCCGCGCTCATGCTCTCTTCCTCGTCACTCGCTCACCAAGGAGCCCCGACGGCCGGAAGACGAGGATCAGGACGAGCATGGTGAACGCCACGGCATCCTTCAACTGGTTCGTGGCGGGCACGCCGAATCCGGTCAGGAAGAGCGTGGGTCCGATCGCCTCGACCAGGCCAAGGAACAGGCCGCCGAGCAGGGCGCCGGGGACGTTGCCAATGCCTCCCAGGACGGCGGCGGTGAAGGCCTTGATCCCGGGAAAGATGCCCATGGCGAACGTGACCTGGATGAATGCCAGGCCGTACAGCACGCCCGCCGCGCCGGCCATCGCCGCGCCGATAACGAAGGTCAGGACGATTGCGCGGTTCGCGTCGATCCCCATGAGGGCCGCGGTCCCCTTGTCCTCGGAGACCGCTCGGATCGCGGTTCCGGTCTTGGATCGCATCACGAAGAGGTACAGGACGGTCATCATGGCCAGGGACGCGATGACGACGAGGACGTCCACCCAGCGCATGCTGAGGAACGGGATGGGCGACTCCTGCTGCAGGAAGGCCGGGGTGGGATACGCATAGATGCCCGAGCCGAAGAATCCGCGGAATGAGTACTGGAGGAACAGCGACGCACCGATCGCGCTGATCAGCGGGACGAGGGTCGGTGCATTCCGCAGCGGTCGATAGGCGATCCGTTCCACGCCCACCGCCAGCGTGACGGATACGGCCATCGCAACAAGGATCGCGATGAGGATTGCAATCAGGCTGACGATCACGTTGTCCGACAGCATGCCGGCCCCCGCAAGGGCGACGATCGCGAAGTAGCCCCCGAAGGAACCGGCCATGAAGATCTCGCCGTGGGCGAAGTTGATCATGCGCAGGATGCCGTAGACCATCGTGTAGCCCAGGGCGATCATCGCGTAGATGGAGCCCTGGGTCAGACCGGCGCCGACGAGCTCGAGCCAGTCGGCCCCGGTGTAGGTGCCGCCGATCAGGGTCAGGAAGGATCCGACCACGACCAGGGCGATGACCGCCGCCTTGAACGCCAGCATGAAGACGTCGATCGCGACGTCGGTCAATCGGTCGAGTCTCCGGACGTGCAAGTGGCTGTCTCCGTCGTGTGACGGTTAGAAGTCAGGGACGAGTGGGCGGTGCCCGCTCGTCCCTGACGATCGTTCGTCCCTCTCAGCGCGAGGGGGTGGTGAGCCTACTTCGGCCAGATCGGTGTCGACGGCATCTTGAGCGCGTCGACGTCCGCCTGGGTGACCTGGTAGACCGCGATGACCGGCGCGCCGCAGTCCCCGGTGGGGGTGCAGGCGAGGGTACCGGTGAGTCCGACGAAGCCTGCCGTCGCGAAGATAGCGGCGCGCAGGGCGCCCTTCGGGACCGACAGGGACCCGTCGGCATTCTCGACGGCAACCTTGGTGAGCGCCGCGAACAACAAGTTCGTTGCGTCATATGCCTGGCCGTGGAAGGCGCTCAGTGCGTCACCGCCGAACTTCGCCGCACGCTTCGCCAGGAAGCCCGCGTAGTCACCAGTGAACGCCGAGAAGTTCGGGCTCGTCTGGTAATGACCGACGGCAGCGGCGCCGGCGGCCTTGAGGAAGTCAGCGGAGTAGTGGCCGTCGGCGCCCATAGTCTTGACGTCGGCCAAGCCGGTCGTTGACGGAATCTGTGACTTGAGGAAGCCGGCCTCGGCGATGAACAGCGGCATGTAGATGAACTCCGGGCCCGCCGCGGACATCGTCTTGAGCGTCGTGCTCATGTCGGTCGTTCCCTTGGCGATTGCCTCGGAGGCGACAATCTCGCCACCGAGCGCCTTGAACTCGGTCTCGAAGACGCCGACCAGGGCCTCGGCGTAGCCGCTGCCGTCATGGATCGTGGCTGCCTTCTTGATCTTCAATTCGTTGAACGCGTACTCGGCAGCGACCCTCCCCTGCAGGGAGTCGTTGTGCGCCGTTCGGGCGTAGCCCGCGTACGTCGCATCGCGATCCGGGGCGGTCAGGGCCGGGCGAGTGTTCGAGGGCGAGATCGTCGTCAGGCCCGCCTCGGTGATGGTCTTGATGCCACCGACGGCTTCGTCGGAGCAGGACGAACCGATGAGGCCAACGAGGGTGCTGTCGGCCGCGAGCTTGACAGCGGCCGTCGCGCCGCCCTCGGGCGTGCACAGGGCATCCTCAGTCGTCAGAAGGATGTCGTGGCCCTTGAACTTGCCACCCAGATCGTCGATGGCGATCTGGACTCCCTGCTTGGAGTCCTCGCCCAGGGTCCCGTCGGCCCCGGAAAGGACGCCCCAGTAGGCGATATGGACCGGCTCACCGGCCGGGATCTCGACCGTGCCGAGTGGATCCGCCACCGGTGCGACCGTTGCGGCCGCGCCGCCGCATGCGGACAGCACGATTGCCGCCGTCGCAGCGAGGACTCCGAATTTCGTGAATTTCATGCAATCTCCTCCTCGAATGGGATCGCTCGGGATCTCCCGAGACGATCAGCCGGTCGGCCTACCCGCGTTCCGGATCCGAGACCTGATCCCGATTCCTCGTCCGTCCGCCCGCCTCAGTTGCATCCTGCGACGGCTCGTGAGAGCTGCGCAGAGGCATCAGACGGTGCGCGACGGCCGCGAAACTGAACTGGCTCGGACGGCACCCGTGTTGCCGCCGTAGCGATGCCGTATGATAGGCGACGGCGCACCGATTGCAACACTCGATTGCCGCGACCCGCATGACAGGCGAGCGAACCACGCTCGAACTCTCGCGGTCTGCAGTGTCGAAGTGACCTCGGCCGACACCGGTCCGAGGTGGTCGCAGCGAGACGGCGCCATCCGATTTGAGGTACCAGCGGCGGCGTGGAATACACGGTCCGAGCAGCCCGTATCACCGACATTGATCGTTTCGTCGCGCTCAGCGGCGACCAGATCGGTGGACGTACGTCGGGGACTGCCCTGGATTCCGCGGACATGCTCCGACAGCTGGTCTTCCTTCCACACGCGAGCATCCTTGTCGCCGAGCGGCGGCGGGAGATCGTGGGCGGCGCGGTTCTCGCGATCCGTCCCTCGGTTCGATCCGGCGGGTACGTCGGAACGATCGATCTCATCGCCATCGCCCCCGGGGCCGATGCAGATGAAGTGACCGAGCTCCTCCTGGTCGAGGCGCTCCGGTCCGCAGCCAACAAGGGCTGCGCGGCCATCGAGGCGGCGCGACCCGACAATCCCACCGAGCGGGCCCGGTGGGAGGAGCGAGGCTTCACCGACCTCGGCCCGCGTATGGGACTCGTTCTCGCACCGGCAGGCGCCGGCGCTCGACGATCCCGATGATCGTGACGCCCCACCCGGGTCGCGGGTCGGCACGTCACCAGTACTAGGAGACCCAGTGGGCAAGAATGTCGCCGTCTTCGTTGACGTGGCGAACGTCTTTTATGCGGCCAAGGCCGCCGGCGTGGATATCGACTACGTCACGTTGCTGAAGTCGGTCACGGCCGGCCGGGATCTCGTGCGCGCGTACGCGTACACGGGCCTTGATCCGGACAACGAGAACCAGCGGAACTTCCACGACTTCCTGCGCCGAAGCGGCTACAAGGTTGTCAGCAAGGACATCCGCAAATACGGGGACGGCAAGGTCAAGGCCAACCTGGACATCGAGCTCGTCGTTGACATGATGAAGACCGCCCGGAACCTGGATATCGCGATTGTGGTGTCCGGCGACGGCGATTTCGCGCCGGCCATTCGCGCGGTCCAGGAGCAGGGCGTTCGGGTCGAGGTCCTGAGCTTCCGCGGTAACACGTCCTCGGACCTCATGGACGTCGCCGACCTGTTCACGGACATTGCCCAGATCGCCAAGGTCGAGAAGGGCTCGTCACGATCGGGCCGGCGTGTCGCCAGCGACGACGACGACCTGTCGATGACCGAGGTTCCCGACAAGCAGAGCGAGGGCACCGGACGCGGCCGAGGCCGTGGACGCAGCCGTGCCGCCGAGCGTGAGCCGGTTGCCGAATCGCGCGAAGTCGCTGCCACTCCGCGTCCGCGCAGTCGAGCCCGGACCGCTGCGCCCGTCGATGAGGCCGCAGTGGCCGCCGTCACGTCGGGGGGCATGGCGCTCGTGGCCCTCCCGGGTGAAAAGCTGTCGAAGGCTGTCCCTGCCCCCGCCGCCATCCCGATGCCGGTCGCGGAAGATGCCGAGGACCATGAGGAAGCTGAAGATCTGGTGACCGGCGACCCGGCAGTGGACGGCGAGGAAGAGCCGCGTCGCCGGCGCCGTCGCCGTGGCGGTCGAGGCCGAGGCCGCGGTCGAGCCCATGAAGGCGTCGCGACAGCCGACGGGACACCGGGAGAACTCTCGGATGATCAGGACGATGAGGATTCGGAGGAGGACGTCGCCGATCTTCCTCCGGCCCGTATCGCGGCCCGCGCGCCGGCCAAGCGGCCCGTGCATACCTTCGGGTCCGTCTGGGACTCGCAGCTCGGCACACCCGCTCCTTCGTCGGGGCCCGGCCCGATCCTCGATGACGAGGATCTCGACGAGCCGCCGATCCCCGAATATCTCATTGCCGAGCGCCGCCAGGGCGGCGGCCGTGGAGGTCCCTCGGGCGGCAGAGGCGGCGCCGGTGCAGCCCGCGGTTCGTATGCCGCAGCCATGGAGCGCGAGCGATACGGTGGCGGTCGCTCCGGCGGACCCAGCCGGTCCTCGGGCCCATCGCGATTCTCCGAGCCGTCACCGCGGGGTGGCAATCGCGAGCCAGATCGATCCCGTGGAGATCGGCCCATGGTTCGCCCCGCCGCGCGGATCGGCAACCCGGACGAGCCGTGGAGCGAGGTTCCCCCGGAGATCGAGGCCATGCTCCG
>JAQBHC010000060.1:0-23247 GCA_032128175.1 Chloroflexota bacterium
GCGTGCCGCTCAAGGATCTCGTCAACAAGTTCGCCCACGTCCGGTTCGAGCCGAGTGGGTTCACGGGCAACTCGGAGATCCCGATTGCCAAGTCGCTGGTGGATTACATCTTCCGGTGGCTCGGATCACGGTTCCTGTCCGATGACGACAAGGCCAACCTGGGGCTCATCGATCGCAGTTCCTATGGGGACGTGGCTCCTGCTGCCGGACTGGGTTTGGCACCGTCCGGCCTCGCCGAAGCTTCGCCCGGCGCTTTTGGCGCCGAGCGGCTCGGCCAGACGGCACCTGCACCAAGTCCGGTCGTCGAAACCGCAGCCTCGCCGATGGCTGATGAGCCCAAGGCCAGTGCTGTCGCCACCGAAACCGGTTCGGCGGAGGTGGTCAAGGCGGCCGAACTCACGGTCATTGCCACTGGCGAGCAGACGAATGGGCATCTGGCCAACGGGAACGGGAAGACGTCCAACGGGAACGGGGGCGGCGGGATCACCCTCGCGCTCGGGAACGTGAAGGTCGCCTTCGCCACCCAGGGCGATGCTCCGTCCTGCATGGACTGCGGCGCGATCATGGTTCGCAACGGCAGCTGCTACAAGTGCCTCAACTGCGGCTCAACGAGCGGCTGCAGCTAGGCAATTCAGCCCGGGCGCCTACTAATCCGGGACCTGTACGTCTCGACTTCCTGGGGGCCCAACGGGGCGTTCCTCGAGGAGCGCGCGTACGAGGGGCAGTGATGTCGATGCCCGAGCTGATACCACCGGCCGACGGTCTTCGACGGTCGTTTGCCGAGGCCATGGCTGAGTTTCGTGCCGAAGGACGGGGCGGAGCCGACGACGCGACCGTGATCGGCGGGTACCTCCGGACCAGGGAGGCCGATTGGGCTGACGACGAGTCGTTCCAAGCCTTCGCCGAATCCATTCGCGCAGAGGCGCTGGAATCAACGCCACGGCCTGAGGGGTTCGTGCCCGCGACTGAACTCTGGTGGGTGGATGGGGATGTGCTCCTCGGCCGCATCGCGGTACGCCATCGCCTCACCCCACGGCTCCTTGAGATCGGTGGAAACATCGGCTACGACGTCCGGCCTTCAGCCAGGCGGCGCGGACACGCGACCGAGATGCTCCGGCAGGCTCTTGGCGTTGCCCGGGGACTCGGGGTTCAGCGGGCCCTCATCACGTGCGACTTCGACAACGTCGGCTCACGGACGGTGATCGAGCGAAACGGCGGCGTCTACGACGATCAGCGAGGACGGAAGCTCCGGTTCTGGGCATCGACGGGCTGACCCCGCTGACCGCGATCCCGACGGCGATCTCCGAGGGCCTCGGCGCGCAGGTGCGCGAGATACGGCCCGAAGCGAACCCAGTCGAGCGGCTCAACCCCGTAGGCCTCGGGTCGCTCCGTCAGGCGCCGGGGGGGCATCCCGTCGAGCAGGATCGCCCGCTCGTCGGCTGCCTCGGCGAGCCGCGCATCGAGCGTGAGCAGGCGAGCATCCTCCGCCCTGGCGAGGGCCAGGTACATCGCGTCATAGGCCGACAATCGATGCTGGTGCTGGACATCAATCGTGCCCAGCATGAGCGCGCGTTCCATTCGGATCGACTCAATGCCGAGTTCGTCCATCTCCCTGAGCACCTCGACCACGTCTTCCGGACGAGCCCCGAATCGCCGAACCAGCACGTTGGTCAGTTCTGTCCAGAAGTGATCCGGGACCAGGAGCCGCCCTCCGCTTGATCGATGGTTGCCAATGAACGAGGCGATTGGCGGCCCAGCCGACTCGGATCGTGTGAGTGCGATGGCTGCCGACGCATCCACGACAACCGCCGTGGGCCGTGCTGAATCGGGCATGGTCAGGCAGACCCGGGATTGTCGCGATCACGATCGAGCCGGACAGCGGTGACTGCGTCCGGAGCGTTCGGGACTCGATCACGAAGACGATCACCTATGGCTTCGAGCCGGGCGATTGCCGCGAGCGTTCGTGCTCGCCGCGCCTCGACGTCGTCGTCCAGACGACGGCCATCCTCCACGGACACGAGCACAGCCAGCGGGCGGTGGTCCCGCTCAATGACGAATCGCTCGCCGGCCGACGCCGAATCCAGGATGCGACCCAGCGACTTCCGCAGATCGAGGGCGGTGATGACTCTCATGGCTCGTCATCATAGTCGATCATGATAGCCATGACCATCCCTGCCAGGCATGAACGGAGTGCGCCATCGGAGGGTCGCGCTATGCTCCCGGGCATGAGCAACCTCATTGACATCATGGAGGCTCCGCTCCTCGCCGTGTGGGGCGAGACCGTGCGGGCCCGTCGGATCCAGGGTGAACGAATGACCCTTGCGGTGGTGGAGCTGGAACCAAATGCCGTCGTGCCCGAGCATCGTCATGCCGCCGAGCAACTCGGCATGGTCATGGCCGGGGCGGTCCAATTCACGTTGGACGGCGAGACGCGCGAACTAGGCCCGGGCGGAACCTGGCGGATCCTGTCCGATCGCCCGCACCAGGTTACGGCCGGGCCGGACGGAGCGGTGGTGATCGACGTGTTCACGCCGGTGCGCTCCGATTGGGACAGCTTCCCCGTGGTCGATGACCCGTTGGCAAGATCGCCCGTGCGGGGCATCGGCTGAGATGGCGCTATACCGCCTGACCGATCCGGGCGAGCTGATGAACCCCGTTGTGGTGGTCGCCTTCGACGGCTGGGTGGACGCTGGTTCTGCCGCCACAAACGCGGCCAAGGAACTGATTGGCCCGGGGCCGATCGTCGCCGAGTTCGACGGCGACCAACTGTTCGACTATCGGGCCCGTCGCCCGACACTCGAGATCCAGGACGGCCGGCCGGCGCGCCTGACCTGGCCGACCCTGACCATCCGGCATCGACGGATCGAGGAGCGCGACATTCTGGTACTCGCCGGCGCCGAGCCCGACTTCAAATGGCAGGGATTCGCGGTCGAAGTCGTCGAGATCGCGAAGCAGCTCCACGTCAGTGAATGGATCAGCCTCGGAGCCATCCCGGCCGCGGTACCCCATACGCGGCCGGTGCCCGTGCTCGGCACCGCATCGCAGCCGGATCTCCTGCGCGCCGGTGTCATCCCTGGACCCGCCGGACTCCTGCGCGTTCCCGCGGCCTGCCTTTCCGTGGTGGACATGGCCGTCACAGAGGCCGGTATTGCCGCCGTCGGGTACTTCGCCCAGATCCCGCACTACGTCTCCGGCGCCTACCCGGGGGCCTCGGTCGAGCTCCTGCGGACGCTTGGGATCCATCTCGGCATCGATGCGCCCCTGGGGGGTCTGCCGGACCTGGCAGTCGCCTTGCGCAAGCGTCTCGATACGGCCGCGACGCTTGACGAGAGCACCCGCAACTACGTCGAGCGCCTCGAGGTCATGGCCGACGAATCGCGTCTGCCGGCGGGTGACGATCTCATCGCCGACATCGAACGATTCCTGCGCGACCAGGGCGCCGACATGGGTAGCGGCGGCCGGCCCAACTGAAAATGGCGAGCGCCCGGGGCGACAGTTCAGTCGATCCCGGCTATGCTGCCGCTTCGAGTTCGATGGGCGCTCCGGTCAGCGCCCCGGTCCAATACCGCTGATTTCGATCCACTACTTGCCCTGACCGGGCCCCGCCAAAGAGCGGGAGGGCCCCGTCAGGAGCAATACTTCGTGTCGTTTGATCACCTTGGGCTGACGCCCGAACTACTCCGCGCCGTCGCGGACCAGGGCTATACCGAGCCCACCCCCGTCCAGGCTCAGGCCATCCCCCTCATCCTCGAGGGTCGCGATGTGCTCGCGGGCGCCCAGACGGGCACGGGCAAGACCGCCGCATTCGTCCTGCCGATCCTCCAGAAACTGAATGCGACGGCGGCGGCCGGCGCTGCCGCTCTCCCGGCCCTCGGTTCAGGTGGCCACGCCGCGGGCCCGGGCCGCCGTGCGCCCCGGCGCCCGGTCCGCGTCCTCGTGCTGGTACCGACGCGCGAGCTCGCGCTGCAGGTCGAGGAGAGCGTCCGGACGTACGGCGCGCAGCGACCGATCCGTTCCGTGCCGATCTACGGTGGCGTCGGCTACGACGCCCAGTTCCGCGCCCTGCGCGGCGGCGCCGAGATCGTCGTAGCGACGCCCGGCCGACTGCTCGATCACATCGGTCAGGGCACCGTGGACCTGACGACCGTCGAAATCCTCGTTCTGGATGAGGCAGATCGAATGCTCGACATGGGCTTCATCCGGGATATCCGCAAGATCCTGAACATCCTGCCCGTGGCGCGCCAGAACCTGCTGTTCTCGGCGACGTTCTCCGACGACATCCGCGACCTCGCTGCGGGCTTCCTGCACAACCCGGCGACGGTGCAGGTCACGCCGCGCAATACCGCCACGCAACTCGTGCGCCAGCTCGTGATCCGCGTGGACCGCGAACGGAAGCGCGATCTGCTCCGCGAGCTCGTGGCGTCAGGCCGGGTCGATCAGGCGCTCGTCTTCACGCGAACCAAGCACGGCGCCAATCGGCTCGCTGAGCAGCTCCAGAAGGACGGTATCAAGGCCGCCGCAATCCACGGCAACCGCAGCCAGAACCAGCGCGTGCGGGCCCTCAGCGATTTCAAGGCCGGCCACGTCGCCATCCTTGTTGCCACCGAGGTCGCAGCGCGCGGCATCGACATCGAGGAGCTGCCCCACGTCGTGAACTACGAACTGCCGATGGTCCCCGAGGACTACCTTCACCGGATCGGCCGAACCGGCCGTGCCGGGACGATGGGAGATGCCATTTCTCTCGTCTGTGTGGATGAGACGAAACTGCTTCGTGACATCGAGACGCTCCTCGGGCGACGCATCGACGTCGAGATCATCGAGGGCTACGAGCCAGATCGCTCGATCCGTCCGGAGCCGATCCGGCTGCGGACCATCAGCGGACCCGCGCCCCGGCCCGGATCGTCCCGTCGGCCCCAACCCGGCGCCGGACGGTCGGCGCCGCAGTTTCGCCACGGCCCGGCCGGCGGGCGCCCCGGGGGTGCAAGGCCGGCGGCGGCGTCCCGCGCTCCGTTCGGAACCGGCCAGTCAGCCCCTGCGTACGGCCGCCCAGCTGCCGGCGTTGCGCGTCCGACGGGCCTCGGCAACCACCTGGTCATCCCCGGGGAGCGCCTGGCGCGACATCAGGAAGGTCAGCCTTCATCGCCCCGCCCGTGGGGCAATCGGCCGTCCGCGCCGAGCCGACACTCGCCAGCCGCGCCGAACCGCGGCCGAAGCCGATGAGCCCGACCGGCGTGCCGCTCTGTCCGGTCTGCCACAGCCCGGGCGCCGCGTGGCAGATCGACAGCCCCGTGCGCGCCCATGATCGGGCGCTGATTGATCCCTCCGGCCTGAACCTGCTCGGCCTGCAGGCACCGGCCGGAGGCCTCGAGCCGATCGACCACCCGGAGATCACCTGCGCAGCCTGTGCAGCCCCCGCGACCGAGGCGCCGCTCCGGGACGCCGTCCTGGGTGCCGCGAGCGCCGCGGCGCGCGGCGAATCGCCACGTCTTGACGCCTGAGGCAGGAGCAACCATGCAACGGGCCGCTCATCCAGCGATCCTCGTCCTCGGTCGCGATACCTGCGAGGACACGATCAGATCGCGAGCGCATCTCGATGCGCAGGGGATCCCCTACACCTACGGCAACGTCGAGCTCGACCCACAGGCCGACGCGTTGAACCGCTCGCACAACGATGGCAACCGGGTCACGCCGACGATCCTCATCGGGGATCCGGATGCTCCGACGCGCGTGGTGGTCGAGCCGAGCAACGACGAGCTGGACGCGGCACTGGCCTAGTTCGGCAGAAGGTCCGCCCGGATCAGGTCTTCCACGTGCACCGGGTTCGGGACGAGCCCGAGTGTCGTCATGAACACCAGCGACGCAGACCAGTTCGCTGCGTCGATGGCACCCAGGGCCGCCGTGCCCGACCCTTGCCACGCCTGAATCGTGGCGTCGAGGATCGCGCGCTGCGTGGCGCGATCGGAACCCAGCTCGGGCACTGCGACAATCGCCGCGGCGAGACCCTTCTCCGGGTCGGCCGCGATGTCGCCCATCGCCCGCAGCGTCGCCGCGGCGAAGGCGGCAATGGTGTGCCGCTTGGTCGACAGCGCCGCGGTACCGCTGATCAGGCCGGGCCCGGGCAGCGGCACGATCGCATCGACGTGCAGGACGGTCGTCGGAAACCCAGCGAGCTGGAGTTGAACCGGCTCGTTGTTGGCAAAGCCCGTCGCAGCATCCACGGCGCCCTGCTGAACGGCGGCGCCCTGGCCGAAGTCCGGGTACTCGACGATCTCGACATCTTCTGCTGTCAGACCCGCCGATCCGAGCAGCGCCTGGAGCATGATCCAGGAGGATCCGTACCGACCCGGGATCCCGATCTTCCTGCCCTTGAGGTCGGTCGCAGATGCAATCCCGGCAGTCGCCTTGGCGAACACGATGGATGGGAAGTCGCGATAGATCGTCGCGATGTAGCGCACCGGAATGCCCTGGCTGACGGCGGGGATCAGGCTCGTTCCGTCAGCCAGGCCGACGTCGATGCTGCCCTGCCCGACCAGCGTCACGAGGTCCGGATCGATCTTGTTCTGGAAGGTGACATCGAGACCGGCGTCACGGTAGTAGCCTGCCTGATCGGCGAGATAGAACGGAGCGAACTGCACACTGGGGATGTAGCCAAGCCCGACAGTCAGCGGCTGAAGGATGGGCACGGATGTCGACGGCCCGGAGGATCCGGTTCCGCAGGCGGCGATGAGCATGCTGACGACCAGACCGAGCGCGAGGGAGATGCGGCGATTCACGAAGGCTCCTTGTGGGCTCTGGGTCATCGGGCGGGCACCAGGCGACGCTCGATCAGGACGACGATGAGGTAGGACGCCACCCCAAAGGCGGCGATGGTGACGAGGGTGGCGAACATCAGCGGGATGTCGAACAGGCTGCCGCGGGCGATGTTGATCAGAACACCGAGGCCGCGCTCGGCACCGGCCCACTCGCCCACGATGGCCCCGACAACGGCGAGCGTGATCCCGATCCGCAGGCCCCCGAAGATCGCTGGAAGGGCGCCTGGAATCTCCAGAGTGAAGAGGATCTGACGGCGCGAGGCGCGCAGGCTCCGGCCCAGTTCGAGAAGGCCGGCATCCACGGTTCGAATACCGACCATCGTCGATACCGCGACCGGAAAGAACACGATCAGTGCCGCGATGATGACCTTCCCGAGCAATCCCGGCCCGAACCACAGCGCGAGGACCGGGGCAAGGGCCAGGATCGGCGTAGCCTGCGCCGCGACGAGATAGGGCGACGCCAGCCGGGCTACGAGGGACGACTTGGCCAGACCATAGCCGACGATCAGCCCCGCCAGGGCGCCAACACCAAATCCGAGCGCCACTTCAAGCATCGTGGTCGCGGCGTGCGGCGCGATCAGGCCACTGGTCCAGGCCTGCGCCAGCCGAACCCCCACGGCTTCCGGCGGCGGGAGGATGAACGCCGGATACCCGCCGATCACCACGATCAGCTTCCAGACGGCCAGGAAGACGAGCGCTCCTGCGAGAGACGGAATGACCATCGCTCTCATGCGGCCGTCGCTCTCACGCGGCCATGGCGTCGAGGTGTGCCCGGATCTCGCGGGCCGCGGACGACGAACCGGCCGCGTCGAGGTCGAGCAATGTGCGTGGCGACGACAGGCTGACCGGGATATCGGCCGCGACTCGGCCCGGGCGGCTCGACAGGACGATCACTCGATCCCCCAGGAAGATGGCCTCCGGGATGCTGTGGGTCACGAAGACGATCGTCGTCTCGAGACGACCCCACAGTGCCAGCAGCTCCACGTTGAACCGGTCTCGGGTCATCGCGTCGAGCGCGCTGAACGGCTCATCCAGGAGCAACACCTCGGGCTCGAGGATCAGGGCTCGCGCGAGCGCCGCGCGCTGGCGCATGCCACCCGACAACTGCGCCGGCAGGAACTTCGTGGCGGCCGTGAGGCCGACCCGGTCAAGGACCGCGGCCACGCGTGCATCGATCTCACTGCGTGGCGCCCCAGCAAGCTCGAGCGGGTACGCCACGTTACCCGCCACCGTCCGCCACGGCAGGAGACGCGGCTCCTGGAAGAGCAGGCCGATCCGCGGATCCGGACCCATGACGGGCTGGCCGTCCAGGAAGACGCCGCCCCGGCTCGGCGTCAGCAGGCCGGCGATGACGCGCAGCAGGGTGCTCTTGCCACAGCCGTTCGGACCGATGAGCGTGAGGACCTCGCCAGCACCGATGCGCAGATCCAATCCGTCGAGCACCGCGAGCGCCGGCCGCTGTCCGGCCGGGTAGGTCAGGGCAAGGTCGAGCAGATCGATCTGCCCGCGTGGCGCAATGGCCGCGGTCATGCGGTACCCACCTTCGACGCGCGCAGCGATCGCAACACCGGGGCAAGCGCCGGATGGAGCGCCGTATAGGCGTCGTAGGAGCGTTCGTAGGTCTCCGCCCGTTCCGGGTTCGGCTCGAGGCGCTGCTCGATCGTCGCCATGGCCCGAATGGCCGAGCGAAGATCAGGATGAGCGCCCGTTCCGACCGCAGCGAGGATGGCCGACCCGGCAACCGCGGTTTCGAGGATCCGCGGGACCTCGACAGTGAAGCCAGTGACATCCGCCTTGATCTGGTTCCAGGCAGGGCTGCGGGCCGGCCCGCCGACGACCCGCATGGTGTCGACGCGAACGCCAGCGGCCAGAATGGGCTCCGCGACATGCCGGATGGCCAGGGCAGACGCCTCGAGGACAGCTCTCGTGAGGTGGGCGCGCCCGTGCTGGAGCGTCAGACCGACGAACGCCCCACGTGCGTGGGGGTCCCAGATCGGCGATCGCTCGCCGGCAAGATACGGCAGGAAGACGAGACCATCAGCTCCTGGTGACAGCTGGGCCGCCTCGTGGATCAACTCGTGGGCGGGTCGATCGCCGCCGAGGACCGCATCGCGCAGCCATTCCAGGGACCTGCCGGTCGCGGCCATGGCGCCGCCCACGATGTGCAGCCCATCCAGCGGCGCCGGCGTGCTGAGCGAGCCTGCAGCCACGACCGGTCGATCCCAGTACACGCCGAAGCCACCGGCAGAGCCACCGACGTCGATCGCATCGCCCGGCTCGAGCATTCGGCCGCCGTGAAAGCTGGCGAAGGCGTCCACGACGCCGGCCACGACCGGAATGCCCGCGGCCAGTCCGAGGACCGCCCCCGCCTCCGCATCGAGCGGACCAACCACCTCACCCGCGCCGATCGGGTCGGCGAGCCGCTCGTGCGTCAAACCCAAAGACGCCGCGGCACCCGCGGACGAGGCCTGCGCATGCACCAGGCTGGTGCGTGCGATGCGGGTCAACCGGAGTGTTATCGCCTCCCAGGTATTGAGATACCAGCTGGTCCTCGCGGCCGATTCGGGTTCATTGCGTTCCAGCCATAACGCCGCGGGAAGGACGCCAAGGGCCCAACCCTGCAGGCCCGTGGCCTCGGCGAGTTCGGCCTGCTCGGCGGCGGCCCGGCGATCCAGCCATGTAATCGCCGGCCGGGTTGGGCGGCCCAGGCCGTCTACTGCGGTCAGCGTCGGCCCATGGCCGTCCACCGCGATCCCGGCCACGTCGACATCGACCCGATCAAGGAGATTTCGGACCGCGAGCACGAGCCCGACCCACCATGCTTCGGGGTCCTGCTCGGCTCGACCCTGCTCGGCGTCGATCGTCATGTCGTATGACGCTCGCTCAAGGCCGAGCAGCCCTCCCTCCTGCGTCACGAGCCCGCAGCGAAGCTCGGACGAGCCGATGTCGATCCCGAGGAAGGCGGTGGGTCGAGCGCTCACGATGGTCCTGCCGACCCGGCCAGCTCCAGGACTCGCTCTGCCGTCTCGTGGTCGGTGACCAGGACATTCACGGCGCCCGTCCGGAGGGCTCCGAGAATCGGCGCGATCTTGGACGGCCCGCTCGCAATCCCGATCGACGTGGGCACTCGGTGCAGGCCCTGCGCATTGCAGGCGACCGTCCGGTCGCGGAGTGAACTGCCGACGAACCGACCCTGCTGGTCGAAGGGGGCGATGAGGATTTCGCCGACGGCGCGCTCTGCCTGGAGTTCCTGCAACGCCTTCCTGCCCACGAGCGCCTCGCTCCACGCAGGGCCTCCGATCCCGAACACGGCGATGTCGAGCCGATCCCACAGACCGGTGATTTCGCGGATGCCGGCATGAGCCAGCAGGGCGTCGCGCGTCAACGCGTCGTCGAGCAGTCCCGGCGCGAGCAGTCCGTGGCCGGTCGCACCCATGGCGTCGGCAATGCGCCGGTAGGGTTCGCGTCCACCGGTCGTGCCCCAGAATCCGCCACACAGTGGAACGACCGACGCGGCCACGGGTGTGGTCAACACGTCAAATTCGTCGGCCAGCGCGGCGACGGATGAGCCATCGCCGACGCCGATGATCAGGCCATCGCGGACTGAGGCGGCGAGTACCTGGGCGGCCAGCCGCCCGACCCTCCGCCGAGTCCGCTCATCGTCTCCCCTGAGCGTCGGCGCGAGATGCGTGGCGCGCAGTCCAAATCGCCGCTGAATCTGATCCGCCACCCTGCCCGGGCGCTCCGTGCGATCCACGATCCGGATCTCGACGACGCCCTGTGCCCGCGCCTCCTTGAGGAGCTTGGAAACGTGGGGCCGCGTGACGCCGAGCGACGCGGCGATGGCCTCCTGCGTCTCGCCGAGCTCGTAGTACATGCGGCTCACCTGGATGAGCATCGGACGGTCCACGACTCGGCTCACTGGATCTGCTGCTGGGGCGGGCGCCGCGGGGCACGCATCCGTGCGCGCACCTTTGTGCATTCCATTTGTGCCATGCGCGCATCGTCGCCCGCGCGCCGGGCGCTGTCAACAGTCCGAGCGCCAGGCGGCCTGTTCGGCCTCATAGCCGTCGATCAGGACTTCAATCAGCGGGCTGTGCGACGGCCGGAAATCAGGGCGTGAACGACTTCCCGGTCGCCCGCAGATCCGCCTTGTGGGCCCGCTTCGCTGCCTGATACGACGCGAGCGCCTCGGCCGAATCCACATCTCCCAGGGTCGGGTAGGTTGGCAGGACGCCCTCGATCCCCGGCACGGACACCCCGAGCCGCTTGGCCAGAATCGCGAGGGCGCCGCGGACCTTCATCTCTCCGAAGCCGGGCAAGCCCATGAGTCGAGCCTGGAGGTCGCGGCCGTCACGAGCATCTCTCCAGATCCGGCGCGCGTCGTTGTCGTAGGTGTCGGCGACCACGCGACAGAGTTGCCCGACCTTCGCGGCCATGGCGCCCGGGAATCGATGCAGCGCAGGTCGCTCACGAAAGACCCGATCCAGCTCGGCTGGTTCCATTGAAGCGATCCGTGCCGCGTCCAGATGTCCGAGTCGCTGCTGGAGTTCGAGGGGACCTGAGAACGCCTTCTGGACGGTCACTTGCTGATCCAGCGCGAAGCCGATCAGGAGGGCCAGCGGGTCAGTCGCGAGGAGGCGGTCGGCGGCTTCGTTGCCGGTCAGATAGAGGCGATCAGCGGTGCTCATCCCGCCGATGGTACCCCGCGAGCTCGCGCGCAGCCGGTGCCGAGCGGGTGGAAGGCTCTGCGCGGCCCGACGGCGCTGCTGGTGGCGCCGGCCCCCGTTATTCGAGCACGATCCGGACGCCATCGCCGTGTTCGTCCTCGACATCGAGGATCGGGCCACGATCTCCGCTCGCGACGGCCTGCTCGACATCTGCGATGTGCTCGGCCGACAGGCCGGGCACGCGAGCCAGGGCGAACCGCCCGAGCGAGATCGGGATGCGCAGGTCAACGACGCGCTTCCCGCCGTCACGAACCTCGATCCGGGCGAAACGCGGGCGACCGACGGCTGCATTCCCATCGAGCTGGGCAGACTGGCCGGGGCCGGACGATCGGCCGGCCGGTTCCGTTCGTCCGCCGGATCGAGATTCGCTCAGCGCTTCGAGGATCGGTCCAGCCTCCGCCGCGCTCAGGCGACCTTCGGCGACGAGTCGCAGCACCCGTTCCATCGCGTCGTCCATCTCAGGCCCCCCCGATTTCCGCGAGGCGCTCCATGGCCACCTCGACGCTCATCTCGCCACGCTCGAGCGCGCGAAGCAGATCCAGACGAGCCGCCCCGGCTGCGGCGTCCGGTGCCGACGCTCCCGATCCTTCCCGCGAGGTGCGGTCCGTCCGCTCAGGGGCCGTTGATTCGGCCCCGCTCTCGCGCGGCGCGACGACCCGGAGGTCTCCGCTGACGCTCTTGAACCCGAGGTGTGTCGCGCCATCCCCAACGATGAGCCGTTTGTGACCCGGCCCCGTTTCATTCCGATGGGGCAGATCGCTGGCCAGGTCGCCGGTCACGGTACGAGCGTCAATCTGAAGGCCCGATCGCCCCACGATGGTCACGTCACCACTGACCGTCTGGATGTCATACGGACCCACGCCGGCGAGGATCGCGTCCAGACGCACGTCCCCGGAGGTCGTGCCGATCTCGGCGCGGCCGAGGCGAGGAGCTCGGACGGCCAGATCACCGGAGATCGTTCTGGCTCGCAGATCCAGGTCGCCGGCGGCAATCAGAGTCACGTCGGCCGATACGGCCTCGACGTCCACGACGCCGGCGAGCCCGCGAAGATCAACCTCTCCGGAAGCCGTCCTGATGCGCGTACTGCCCTGGAGGTCCGTGCCTTCGATCTCGCCGCTGGCGGTCTCGATCACAACGGCTGCGCCGCGGGGAACCTCGACCGCCAGGTCATGCGATGCCCGTCCCAATCCGGGGACAACCGCGTCGAGCCCGAATCGACTGCGCGCCGTGAGGGAGACGCTGCCGTCCGTCACTTCCACCTGATACAGGTCTGGGATCGGCCGCCCCGACTCTTCAGTCACGCGGACGCGGTCTCCGTCGGTGCCGCGAATGGTGATATCGCCTGAGGGATGTCGCAGCTGAAACTGCCCACTCGGTCCGATCAGATACTCGGCCGTCGCGTCGGCCCGATCGCCGGTCACCGGACGCCTCGTCCGAGGGCGCGCAGAGCGTCCGAAGCTGCTTCAGCGGTCAATTCGTGGCGAGCCAGACGCTCCAGGATGTCCTGACGGATCTCGGCATCGGCGGCGCCATCGGCGTCGCTGGCGGGTCCAGGCGCGTCGGCGGCGGGATCGTCCGCATCGCCTCGCGGCCCGAAGCCGAGGAACCGGACGAGGGCCTCAACTCGCGAGCGAACCGTCGGGTAGGAAAGGCTGAGCTCGCGCTCCATGTCGCGAAGATTGCCGCGCGACCGGAGGAAGCTCTCGAGCAGCGCGATCTGCTCGCGACTCAACCGACCGAACCGGCCGACACTGAAATCGCCCTCCAGGGTCGTACCGCATGTCCCGCAGTGGAGGCGGGTGACCGCGAGTTCGCCCGAGCAGACCGGGCAGGTGGAAATCACATCGTGGGGCACGTCAATACGCTCCTGAACTAGGCCCGCTGAGGGTTCTGGGCGCGAAGCGCCGCGACGATCGCCGCGAGACCTCTATGCGCCGCCGCGACGGCCGCGAACACCCGCGTCTGGAACACGCTGCCGATGGCCACGCCACCATGGTGCGTTCCCCGGGACGCCTGCGTCAGGACTTCGCGTCGGCGCTCCCCCTCGAGCTCGATGGCGGTTACGAACTTCATCTCACGCATTTCGAGCGATCCTCCGATCTCTGTCAGCCCTAAATCTCGGCTGTTGGAGCATTTATCGCATATTACCTTTCCCTTTGTCAATACCCAATTTCATATTGCTCATCCTCCAGAGCACCATCAGCAGATACCGAGTTGCAACGTTGTGATGGTCCGAGGGTCCGCGCCGGTTCCAGGGCGTTCAGCGGCGCTGCCCAACCGGAGCCCTATTCGTACAGAGGGGCGCCGATCCGCTATCCTCACGCCGCCCGCAGGATGTCCCGGCGCCATGGAGCGCGGACACGATCGAGGGCGATCGGAGAAGTTTTGACGTTCGATACGCTCGGCCTGTCGGCCGATCTCGTTCGGATCGTGGCCGAGGAAGGCTACACCGAACCAACACCAGTGCAGGCATCTGCAATCCCCATGGTCCTCGCCGGAAGCGACGTTCTCGCAGCGGCCCAGACCGGCACCGGCAAGACCGCCGCATTCGTCCTGCCGATCCTTGACCGCCTGCGCAAGCACGCCAACACGAGCTTTTCGCCGGCCCGCCATCCAGTTCGAGTGCTGATCCTCGTGCCGACCCGCGAGCTCGCGATGCAGGTCGATGAGAGCGTCCGGACCTACGGTCGAAGCGTTCCGCTTCGACCAGCCGTCGTGTTTGGCGGCATCCCGATCGAGCCACAGATCAAGGAGCTCCGCGGCGGCATCGAGATCCTTGTGGCCACCCCGGGACGACTGCTCGACCACGTTGGGCAGAAGACCGTCAACCTGGGCCTGGTGGAGATCCTCGTCCTCGATGAGGCGGACCGCATGCTGGACATGGGCTTTCTGCCCGACATCCGGCGAATCATCGAGCTGCTTCCCGCGAAGCGCCAGAACCTGATGTTCTCGGCCACGTTCTCGGACGACATCCGGCGCCTGTCCGGCTCGATCCTCAACCATCCTGAGGTCGTCGAGGTCGCCGCACGCAACATCGCCGCCGAGACCGTCCGACAACTTGTCTATCCGGTCGATCGCGACCGGAAAGAGGCGCTCCTGGCCCATCTCATCGCCAAGGAGGACTGGCGCCAGGTCCTCGTGTTCACCCGGACCAAGATCGGCGCCTCACGGCTGGCAACGTATCTGGACCGACGCGGCCTTGACGCCGTCGCCATCCACTCGGATCGGTCCCAGCCCGAGCGCACGCGCGCGCTCGAATCGTTCAAGATCGGCGAGATCCGAGTGCTCGTGGCCACTGATGTCGCGGCGCGCGGACTGGATATCGAGGATCTCCCGCACGTCGTCAACTTCGAGCTGCCATGGCAGGCGCAGGACTACATCCATCGGATCGGCCGGACAGGACGGGCCGGTGCGTCGGGTGATGCCATCAGCCTCGTGTCGATTGACGAGACCGATCTCCTCCGAGGCGTCCAGCGTCTGCTCAAGACCGCGATCCCCTGGAAGACTGAGGAGGGCTTCGTGCCCGATCGCAATGCAGAGCCGCAGCCGCTCCGCGGCGGTTCGCCCGAGACTCGCCCCGCCCGCGGCCATCACTACGCCCACCGCAGCACCAGCCGATCACGTTCCGGGACCGCCGCGGGCGGCTGAATCAGACGGCTGATCGCTCCGCAGCGATGACGTGGCCGGTGCCGGGAAAGTAGACCCCCAGGTCGATATCGGCGACGATGCGCTCCACCGCGTACCGGTTGATCAGGGCGTAGGCGCACTCCACGAACCCGCCGTCGGGATTCCCGGCGAGCGCGATTCTCACGTCCCGGAGTGACACGAATTGCCCGCCCGGGCGCGCGAGTGACCGTCCGGGGTCGAATCCCGGGACGCTCGGCAGTTCGCCACTGACCCGATACGGGCCCGTTTCGAGCTCCACGGCATGCCAGCGCGCGAAGATCGGTGGCTCCTCCGAGTCAGCACACACGATGAGGACGTCGTCTGGTTTCAGGTCCACTCGGCCGCGTCGAACGGACGCGCCGCCTGCCAACGGATGCCAGATCGCGCGATCGACGCCCACGAGGGGCGGATCAGCGTCGTCCCTGCCGTGCCCGGGCGACTCGATCGCCGATCCGCTCATCACACCTTCGGCCGTGTAGGCCTCGATGTGGTGCATGGCAATCTCCCTCGTGCGGCGCCGCCCGAGGATGCGCCGACGCCTGGGCGGCCGCCAGGCCCATCGGTACCGGTGTGGGGCGAATGTCGTACCGACGGCGAAGAATCTGGTTCGCCGACGCACCGATGGCGCCCTTGACGGGCAGGATTCGCGGAGGATCAGACTCGAGGCTGATCTCGTCAGTCGGGCCACCCTCGATCGACGACTTCGGGCGGGCCGGCGATCAAGAAGAGATCGGCCAGCACGGGAGCCGGATCGAAGCGCGACTGGTTGGTCAGGACCGCGATCGCGATCCCCGATGCGGGAAACCAGCGGACGACGCTCCTCGCGCCAACGAGGCGACCGGAGTGCCCATACGCCACGCGGCCATCGATCGTACTGATCTGGACGCCCAGCCCGTATCGGGCGCCGGGTCGGAGTCTCGCCGTCCCGTAGGCATCGTTGACCATCGTCGCCACATCCGCGGCCGGGAGCACTTGACCAGCGTACAGGGCCCGCGCCCAGCGGACGAGGTCTGAGGCGCTCGCCGCGACGGAGCCAGCCGCCCCAGCCGCGGTGGTGATCGACGTGTAGGGCCGGATCTCCGTGCCGTCCGTGACGTCCGTTGGCGTGGCATCGAGCGCGCCCGAGGTGTACCGGTAGGCGGTCGGCATCTGCGCCGTCGGCGGTTCGACGCCCTGGTAGGACGCCGAGGCAAGCGCGAGCGGTTCGAAGAAGCGGGCCCGGTACTCCTCTGCCAGCGAGCGGCCGGTGATCCGCTCGGCAATCAAGCCGAGCAGGACATAGTTCGTGTTCGCGTAGTAATAGCCAATGCCGGGCGCCCTGATCGGCTTGCCGACGTACGCGAGGGATGCGGCTGTCGTCCACACCGCGGTCGGGTCTGCACGAACGGCGCGGTCGAGCTTCGCGTCCACCAGGAAGTCGCGCAGGCCGCTCGTATGGTCGAGGAGCTGCCGAACAGTGATCGTCGGATCAATCGGCTGCTCGGCGATACGGATGCCCGGCAACATCGGCGCCCCGGGTGCGTCGAGCTCCACGAGGCCCTCATCGGCGAGCAGCAGCATTTCGGCGGCCAGGAAGGTCTTGCTGATCGAGGCCAGCGCGAATGGCGTGCTGGTGTCGAGCGCTCGACTCGTGGCCAGATCGGCCACGCCGGAAACCGACGCCCAGATGCTCCCGTCCGGGAACAGGATGGCGGCAGAGACCCCGGGGGCGGCCAGGGCGGCGGTCCCGCGGTCGAGCGCGGCCTGGAGATCGGCGCGAAGACCTGGTTGGGCCGCAAGCTGGGAGACCGGCGAGGCTCTTGGGCTGGCTGAGGGCGTCGGTGCAGGCGTCGGGGTCGGTGCAGGCACGACCGCGCTGGAGCCGGCCCCGCTGGATGTTGATCCGGGACCGCTCGACTCGCTGGGGAGCTCGCTCGGAGCCGGGGTCCCCGGCGCAAGGCCGATGAGGTCCCGCACGCCAGGCAATCCGAGGCTGGCGGCGCCTGCGCCCGTGGCGAGCAGGAACACCGCGGCGGCGGCCAGGAAACGGCGACGAGCAGCGATCTGGAACGCTCCGGGGCAGTGGACGGATATCGGTGCGACGATACCCCGGTCAAGCAGATGGCCGGAGTTGCAACAATGTTGGAGGCAGGATGACGATGGATGCCGGAGCGGCTTCGCTCATGCGCGCGGTGGGCCTGCTGGCGGATGGGCCAGTGCTCTGGGGCCGACCCCTGACCACGCGCAGCGCCGGTGTCTATCTGGTCGAGCTTGCAGAACCCCAGCCGACGGCTCCGATTGATTCGAGGCTCGTTGCAAAGTGGCTCGATCGTCGGCCGGAGCTGCGCCTCGATGGTGAACGACCGATCGCGCGACCACTCGTTGCCCGTCTACGCTCATTCTGGTTGCCGTCTGAGACCATTCTGTACGTCGGCGCGACGGCCGGCAGCGTCGGAGGTCGCGTCCTGGCGCTGGCCCATCACCAGCTCGGTGATCGACGGCCCCACGCCGACGGCCACTGGCTACACACGCTGGTGGGTATCGAGCGGGCGCGGGTCTGGTGGGCCGAAACAGACGCGCCGCAGGAGTATCTGGACGCCATCTTGAATGCCTTCGCGCTGGCTGCATCCCCGAGGACGCTTGAGCCTGGGGGAACGCTCCCCGGCCGACCGGCCAACGCCCAGTTGTTGCCCTGGGCGAACACGCGTCGGCCGACCGGCGAGCGGCAGGTCCACGGAATCACCGGCGCGGTGGCGCCCGACGATACCGTTCCGAGCCCACCGACGCACGTGGTGAATCTCGTACCCGGAGATGCCGAGGGTGCCCGCACTGAAGTCCGGGGCACCGGCGTCACCCGTCGAGCCCCGCGTGCGGCGCCGCCGGCCGCCACGACCACCAAGGCTCCCCCGCGCCGCGCCACTGGGGCTTCCCCGGCACACGCCGCGGCCGCCGCTCGTGCGGCGCGCATCGCCCCGGTACCAATCACGAGGGACGCGCTGGACCGGCTGGAAGTAGAGCTCACCGACCTGACCCAGGTCCGCCGACGCGATGTCGTCGCCCGAATCAAGGCGGCACGTGAGCACGGGGACCTCAAGGAGAACGCGGAGTACCAGACCGCGCGGGAGGAACAATCGTTCCTGGAAGGCCGGGTTCGACTGCTCGAGGAGCGCAAGCGCCACGCCGTCCTGATCGAAGAGGTCGTGACGGGAAAGGTTGCGCTCGGGTCAACGGTCGTCGTCCGGCGCGACGACGAGACGTTCACCTACTCGATCGTGGGGACCACCGATGCTGATCCCGCGGCCGGCCGGATCAGCTCGTCATCGCCGGTCGGTTCGGCGCTGCTTGGCGCCGTGGCAGGGTCCGACGTCGATGTCCGAACGCCACGCGGCTCGGCGCGTTATCACGTCATCGAGGTGCGCTGACCGCCGTCGCGAAGTCCGCCCATCCGCGCTCGCACCATGTCGGGCGAGCCGATATCGAGGAGATGCAATGCCCCGCCACGTCATCAGCGGACCAGATGTCACCCCATCGCCCATGCCATTCAGTCCGCTGGTCGAGGCGAACGGGTTCGTGTTCCTTGCCGGCCAGGTCGGCAATCGTCCCGGGGTCGCCGGAGCCGTTCCAAGCGGCATCGAAGCCGAAACGCGGCAGATGCTCGACAACGTGGGCCGGCTGCTCAAGGCAGCCGATCTCGATTTCAGCGACGTCGTCCAATCAACCGTCTATCTGGTCGAGTTCTCCGACTTTGCAGCCATGAATGCCGTCTATCGCGAGTTCTTCCCGACCGACCCGCCAACGCGGGCCACCGTCGGGGTCACAGCCCTGGCGGCCGACTTTCGGATCGAAATCGTGTGCGTGGCCGCCCGCCGGTGACGCTCAGGCCGGGCACGGACGGTCCCGAGGGCTGACCTCAGCCATCGACGGCTCGCACGAACGCAGCGACCCGCGCAAGGACGTCCCCGAGGACCGGCCGGAGGCCATGCCCCAGCCGTGCGTAGGTGACGAGCTCGGCGCGACCGAGAAGCGGCACGGCCGCTCGCAGCAGCTCGATCTTCGCGAACGGGTCCGATTCCCCAGACAGCAGCAGAACCGGGCATGTAATCCGCGGCCAGTGCGCAACGCGGGCCTCGGCGCGCTCAGGCGCCCCGGGCGGATGAAGGGGATAGGAGAACAGGACCAGCGCTTCGTACGCGGTATCCGGTTCGGCCGCCGCCAGACTCGCGACGCGACCGCCGTACGAGTGGCCGCCGACCGCGATCCCCGGGCCGTCCGGAACCGCCACTCGCCAGGCGGGTACTGCATCCTCGGCACGGCGCCGCGGAAGGTCAACTGCCGTCGCGCTGATCCCGAGCGCGAGCAGGCCATCGACGAACGGCGCCATCGAGGCGGCCGTGCCGCTTGCGCCGTGACCGAGGTGGAGGTGTAACGCCATAGCGTCCAGCGTATCGCGGGGCCGTATCCTTCGCGGCGATGGACGAGGTGCAGCGCTGCTGGTGGGGCGACGGTGACCGCCCGGACCCGCAGATGCGGGCATATCACGACGACGAGTGGGGCGTCACCGTCACCGACGACATAGAACTCTTCGAACGGCTTGCGCTGGAGGGGTTCCAGGCGGGCCTGTCGTGGCGAACCATCCTCCACAAGCGGGACGCCTTCCGGAGCGCATTCCGTGGTTTCGCCCCTGCCCTCGTCGCGGCCTTCGACGAGACCGACCGGGAGCGCCTGCTCGGCGACGCGGGCATCGTCCGAAACCGGGCCAAGATCGGAGCGACCATCGGCAATGCGGCGGCGTTCCTGGATGTGGCGGCCGAATTCGGATCGTTCGCCGGGTACCTCGGGTCCATCGTCTCGACTCCGCCGGCGCGATTGGCGCCGACCGCAACCATGGCCGACATTCCGGCCAGCACGCCGGCCTCGGACCGGCTCTCGAAGGATCTGCGCCTGCGCGGCTTTCGCTTCGTCGGTTCGACGATCGTGTATGCCTTCATGCAGAGCGTCGGGCTCGTGGACGACCACCTGCCAGGCTGCTTTCGGTACCGCGGCTGAACCCGCGAGCTGGACGGGCAGACTGGCGCCGGGTCGGGCCTAAAGTTCGCGGCGGCGAAGCGAGAGCGCGGCCAGGGACAGGACGAGAACCATCCAGATGGCCGTCCAGACGAGGAACTCGACAGTCGGAGGCGTCGCGGCGAAGAATGGATTGGCCTCGGCGAGCGGCTGATCGGCCGCGGCGGCGATGATGATTCCGGGTTGCAAGCCGTAGATCACCCCGCGCCACAACCCGTCGGTCGGGAGGATCGTCCGGCCGACCAGTCCGACGATTTCCAGATTCACTTCCGGGTTGTTGGCGGTGATCGCGATTCCGACGCGTTCGATGGCTCCGGCCGCCCACGACAGGCCGTACACGACCACGGCGATGGCGCCCGCGCCGATGGGCGGCAACCGCGTCGACAGCAGGAGGCTCAGCGAAAGCACGACCAGACCTTCGGTCGCGAGATAGGCGAGCGGGGCGAGGATGGACGGTGGCGTATATCCAGATACGCGGCTCACCGCGACGATGGCCAGCAGGGCAGACCCGGCTCCGTAGGCGACGACGACGATCGCGAGACCGAGCCAGCGCCCGAGCAGGTAGGACGATCGACGGATTGGGCGGGCCAGCAGGGCGAGCGCAATTCCGGATTCGAGGTCATTCGCAATCGCCGGTGCGCCCAGAAACGCGGCTGTCATCGCGAGGACAAAGCTGAATTGGAAGGCGATGAAGATGAGGATCTGGGAGACACCAAGCTGGATGGTCAATTCGGGGGTCCCCGATTCACGGGCCAGGCTGACCAGGCGCTCGACGCCCCAGCCCGTGATGGCGACCGCCAGGACGGCAAGGGCCACGAGTACCCACAGGATCTTCCGTCGGGCCGCCTCCCCGATGGTCAGCCGCGCGATCGTGATCACGCGACGACCTCCTGCTTCGAGCGCACGAGCTCCAGGAATCTCGCTTCCAGTGACTCGCGGCCCGAGGCCACCTCGTGAACCTGCACACCCATTTCGACAAGCGTCGCAACGAGCTCGGGCACGCGCGCCTCAGGTAGCTCGCTGATCAGCAGGTCGCGCCCGTCAAATCGCACAGCTCCGAACGGCGCCAGCGCCGCGACACCCGAGGCCTCCAGTCCCACGACACGGACCCGGGTTTCGCGCGCCCCGAGCACGGTCGCCAGCGGCCCCTCGGCGACGACCATGCCCCGATCGACGATCGCCAGCCGATCACAGACCTGTTCGACCTCGGTCAGGAGGTGCGAATTCAGGAGGACGGCCGCGCCGCGGTCCCGGGCCGTGCGCAGGATGCCGCGGACGTCCATGCGCCCGATCGGGTCGAGGGCCGAAGTTGGCTCGTCGAGGATCACCAGGGCCGGATCCCCGAGCAGGGCGACACCGATGCCGAGGCGCTGCTGCATGCCCTTCGAGAAGCCGCTCACCGCGGAATCGGCCCGGTCGGCCAGACCGACGAGCCCGAGAACCTCGTCGAACGCGCGCGCCCGGCCGGCGGCGGGCAGCCCGATCAGGTCGGCATGGAGGGAGAGCACTTCGCGCGCCCGGAGCCATGGCTGGAAGCGGAAGAGTTCCGGGAGGTAACCGATCCGCCGACGTGCCTCTCGATCGCCGAGCGGTTTCCCCAGAACCTGCCCGCGCCCGCCAGTCGGGCGGGCCAGCCCGAGGAGCAACTTGACGGCCGTTGTCTTCCCGGCCCCATTCGGTCCGAGGAACCCGAAGATCTCGCCGGCCTGCACAGTCATCGTCAGCCCGTTCAGCGCCTGAACACGGCCGTATCGCTTGCGGAGGTCGACGACGTCGATGACGAGGGCCTGGCTGGCGTTCACGGCTGGCTGGGGCTCCCAAGTTGCGGCTGCGGGAGCATCGTGCCACGCAAGGTGACACAGCGCTGTCCGAAGCTTCGGCCATGATCCTCATCGACCGTCCCTGCTGCGAAACGCCAATGGCCATCGAGCTGCCGATTCCCGACTCGCTCTGGTGCGAAGACTGCGCGGTCACCTGGGCTGTGGCCGACGCATCGGTGGCCGAGGCGGCGCTGGCCGCCTGACTGGTGGCCGGCACAGCCGGGCGTCGCGCAAACGGCCGCAGTCCCTCTTGGCCCCTCGATGGGTCGGTATCATGCCGGCACCGCCCATCCGGGCGGGCTGAGGAGGGACGATGAACACGCGCAAGCTCGTGGCCGAGGCCGTCGGCACATTCATCCTGGTCGGCATGGGATCGATGGCGATCCTGGCGACAGGCGCGATCCCGGGCTCGCCGGCCCTCGTGGTCATCCCGCTCGGGTTCGGTCTCGGCCTGCTGGCGGCAATCGCCGTGAGCGGTCACGTGTCGGGTGGCCACTTCAATCCCGCGGTGACGCTCGGGGCGCTCCTCGACGGCCGGATCGACCTGATTGGTGCCGTCGGTTATGTCATCGCGCAGGTCGTCGGCGCGATCGCCGGATCGGCGGTCATCCTTGCCCTGTCGAATCAGGCGGTCGTCGCCGGAACAAAGAACATGCCCGGCGTCAGCGATGGCGGCGCGTTTCTCACCGAGGTCGTCCTGACCGCGATCTTCATCGCCGTGATCCTGACCGTGACCAAGCGGGACGCAGGCCACGCGATCCTCGTCATCCCGCTGACGCTCCTCGTGATCCATGCCGTCGGGATCCCCTTCAGCGGCGCGTCCGTCAACCCGGCCCGCGCCCTCGGCCCGGCCATCGTCTCGATGGACTTCGCGGCAATCTGGATCTACCTGACGGCGCCGTTCGTCGGTGCGGTCATCGGATGGTTCGTGTTCCGGATCCTCGACAGGGAGGACGCCGCCTAGGTCACCCTCCGGCGGAGCTGGGGGCGGGATCGGACGCCGGGAGGACCGGCAGTTCGCGCCCGCCCTCGGCAAGCCAGCACGCGGCCAACTGACCGTCGCCGACGTCGAACAGCGGCGGTTCTTCGACCTTGCAGCGGTCGAATGCCAGCGGGCAGCGCGTATGGAACCGGCAGCCCGGCGGGATGTGCACGGCATCCGGCGTCTCGCCCACA
>JAQBHC010000061.1:0-9209 GCA_032128175.1 Chloroflexota bacterium
CGCATCTCGGCCGGATCGGGCGCCGACGCTGAGACGCCGAGACGCTAAGCCTCTGAGGCGCTGAGGCGCTGAGGCGCTGAGGCGCTGAGGCGCTGAGCCTTCCGCGGCCATCGCCGATCCCCGCGGCTACACTCCGATCCGTGACCACGCCACTCGACCCGACATTGCCCGCCCGCCACCTCACCAGCACCAAGATCGTCTCGGTTCGAGGCACGCAGCTGGAGGTCCGCGACGACATCGTGGTCGGCGAGGAACCCCTCGAAATTCGTGCGGCGGGACCCCGGCAGAGTCCGGTCAAGGTGGCCGTGACGATGCGCACGCCTGGTTTCGAGCAGGAGCTGGCCGTCGGTTTCCTCACGACGGAGGGGTTGATCGACGGCAATCAGGTGCTCGGGTTCGAGGTCGGCGATCCAGGCTTCATGGCCGAGCCGGACGATGCGGTCCTTGTCCGTCTGGCGAAGAAGATGGACCCCGCAATTGGCGCGAAGCGCAACTTCGTGGCGACCGCTTCGTGCGGGATCTGCGGCAAGGCCTCGATCGACGATGTGGCTGTCCGTTGCGAGCCGTTGCCGAAAGGCCTGCCCGTCGTTGCCCGCGCTGTGATCCTGTCTCTCCCTGACCGACTACGCGAAGCCCAACTGGCGTTCGAGCGAACGGGCGGACTGCATGCGGCCGGGCTGTTCGAGACGGACGGCCGCCTCGTGGTGGTTCGGGAGGACGTGGGTCGTCACAACGCGCTGGACAAGGTGATCGGGTCACGCGTGCTTGTCCGCGAGCTGCCGCTCTGGGACCGAATCCTCCTGGTGTCCGGGCGAGTGAGCTTCGAGATCGTCCAGAAGGCCGCCGTCGCCGGAATCCCGATCATCTGCGCGGTGTCGGCGCCATCGGATCTGGCCGTTCGACTTGCGGACCGACTGGGTGTCACCCTCGTCGGCTTCCTGCGCGGCGACGGCTTCAATGTCTACACCCACGACGGCCGGATCGATCTGCGCGACCTGATCGAAGGCTGACCGTGACCAATGTTCTCAGCGCGATCCTGGTCGTCGCGTTCGGGATTGCCTGGGCGATCCGGTCCGCGATCGGCCTGCAGGGTCCCGAATATTGGGATCCGGTCACCGACCTCGACTACGCGGCTGTCTGGTGGTTCAGCATCGCCCTCGCTCTGTCGGCGGCGGTCATCTGGCTGGTTGGCTGGCTGGCGCGCGCCGACCGGTGGTCGATTCGGATCGCCTTTGTTGTCGGCGCGGGGTTGCTCCTGGCTGCCGGGGCCAACGCCTTCGAGGATGGCCTGGGAATGAAGTGGGTCGGCACGATCTACGTTGCCGGCGCGATCGTGGGCATGTACGGTCTGTTCGTCCTGGCCGCCCGGCTCGCCGTCGCCGATGCCCGTGGACTCGCGGCCGTGGCTCTTGGGACCGTGCTCGGGGGAATGTTTCACGGCAGCATCGGTGGGTTCGTCGTGCTGGCCATGAGCCTCTGGCTCGCCGAGCGTCTGGTACGCCGGCCCGAGACTCTCGCCCCTCGCCTCTCGGCAGATCGTGTCTCGCCCGGCGACGCCTCGCAAGGCGATGGCGAGATCTGATGCTCGGCTGACTGCGGCCGTGTCAGCGCTCGACGACGCTCCCGAGATCCATGCCGACGACCGCGCAACCTGGCGTGCGTGGCTCGATGGGAACCACGATACCTCGAGTGGCGCCTGGCTGATCACGTGGCGGCCGCGCTCGGGGCGCGGGGGCATTGCCTATGAAGAGGCCATCGAGGAAGCGCTTTGCTTCGGTTGGGTGGACAGCACAGCCGGCCGCGTGGACGACGATCGGGGCAAGCTCTATTTCGCTCCGCGCAAGCCGCGGAGTGGCTGGGCGGCCACGAACAAGGCGCGGGTTGAGCGGCTCAGTGCCGCGGCCCGAATGGCTCCGGCAGGGTTGGCCGCGATCGAGCGGGCCAAGGGGAACGGATCCTGGATTGTTCTGGATAGCGTCGAGCGGCATGAAGTTCCAGTGGATCTCGCCGCTGCGCTGGCGGCGCGGTCCTCGGCCGAGGCCAACTTTGCGGCGTTCCCGCCGTCGGCCCGCAAGCAGATGCTGGCGTGGGTCGCCCTTGCCCTGCGGCCGGAAACGCGGGCAGCACGAATCGAAGCGATCGCCGAGGCCGCGAGCCGGAACGTGCGCGCCCGCGGGTAGGCGCGATGCGGCGGTATGCCAAGGTGCCACGCGAGGCGGTAATCCGAGAACGATATGCCGAGAAGGATTACGGAACGGCGTCTCCGCTCGCTTGGTGCCCGAAGCTCGTCACGCATGCTGGCGGCGCATAAATCGCATCTATCGGGCTGAAAATTTGGGCCGTTGGCCGTAATGCTGACGATGCCCGCGGCATTTGAGGTTCGCTAATCCTTCTTGGAATACGCCAGGGGCGAACACTCACCTGGAGACAAGGACAAGCTGGGCCGCATGTTCGGCCACGAGGCGCGGCGTTCCCGGTCGCACGTAGATGGCTGGGTACGTCCGGGCAACCCCGGCCTACCCCCGCCGCCGCTCGTTGGTGAACTCGAAACCGAAGCGGCCCTTGATGCAGAGGTGCCCCTCGGTTACCGACGAGTCCAGCGGTGACGTGACCTTCACGATCGTGTTGTCCTGGACGTGGAGGTCGAGGACGCAGCCCACCCCGCAGTAGGGGCAGATCGTCTCGGTCACGGTCTGGGCGGACTCGTCCCAGGTCCCCTGGGCTCGCATGTCGTGCTCGGACTTGAACATCAGCGCGCCGGTTGGGCAGACGCCGATGCAGTTGCCGCAGTAGACGCACGCAGAGTCGGGCAGGGGCGTGGCCCATTCGGTGGAAATGCGAGCGTCGAATCCGCGCCCCGCGACGGCAATCGCAAAGGTGTTCTGGGCGTCCTCACCGCAGGCCTCGACGCACTTGTAGCAGAGGATGCACTTCGAGTAGTCGCGAACGTACAGGTCGTTGTCCACCTTGACCGGCTGAGCGACCGTGGCCGCGTGCGCCGCCTCCGCACCGGCAGGGGCGTGATGGTGCCCCGGCTCGTGGGTATCTCGAACACCCGAAGCTGCGGGCTCCGACGGCGGCCCGAACCGCGATGCGTCGGCACCGTAGCGTTCCGCCCAGCGGGCAATGTCGCCGTTCGGCTCACGCTGCCCGGCCAGCGACATGTCCACGGACGAACCGAGGAACTCCAGGACGAGCTTTCGCGAATGCTGGACGCGTTCCGATTCAGTCTGGATCTCCATCCCCGGTTCGACCTTGCGCGAGCAGGCAGGGACGAGAACACGAGAGCCGGTCACCTCGACAACGCAGACCCGGCAGACATTTACCGGGGCGAGGTTCTCGAGGTAGCAGAGCGTCGGAAGATCCAGACCCTGGGCTCGGGCCGCATCGAGGATCGTTACGCCCGCCGGCACAGAGACTTCGATGCCGTCGATGGTTACGTTGACTGCCGCAGGAGCCTCGACCGGCGGTGCCTCCGGGGTCCTCGATGCGCGGGCCGGGGGCGTCCTGAAGATGGCATCGATGGCCGGGGACATGGGCGGCGCGGGGGTTCGGTGCGGCCCGTCGCCCGTCCGATGCTCGACGGTCATAGCCCCACCAGCTCCGGCTGTCGGAACGCCGATTCGATCGCGGAACTGGCCGTCTGGCCGAGGCCGCAGATGCTCGCGTCCCGCATGGCCCGGCCGATGTCGGCAAGGAGCACCAGTTCCTCGTCGCGGCTCCGGCCGCCGGATCCGTCGGCGAGACGAGCGAGCAGTTCTTCCTGGCGGACCGTCCCGACCCGGCACGGAACGCACTGCCCGCAGGACTCGTCGCGGAAGAACGAAGCGATTCGACGCAGCGTGCCGACCATGTCGGCGGTTTCATCGAAGATCATGACGACACCGGAACCGAGCGAGGCGCCGATAGCTCGCGTCCCCTCGAACGTCAGCGGTACGTCGAGCGCGTCCGGACCGACAAACACGCCGGCCGCACCGCCGAGCAGAATCGCCCGGATCGCGCGCCCCCCGGGTACGCCGCCGCCGAGCGCAAGGAGCTCGCGGAGGGTCGTGCCGAACGGCACCTCGTACACGCCCGGCCGCACCACGTGGCCCGATAGACAGAACAGCTTCGGACCCGTTGATCCTTCCGTGCCCTGTGTCGCGTATCGAGCCCCGCCTCCGACGCCATCTCCGTCACCCAGAATCAGCAGCGCGTTGACGAGTGTCTCCACGTTGTTGACCGCGGTCGGTTTCCCGAAGAGCCCGACTTCCACCGGGAACGGTGGCTTGTTGCGCGGCTCGCCACGCTTCCCCTCGATCGATTCGAAAAGAGCCGTCTCCTCGCCGCAGATATAGGCACCGGCACCGCGCCGCAGTTCGATGTCGAAGGCCCAGCCTGATCCGGCGACATCGGCACCCAGCAGTCCGGCCGCCCGCGCGGCTCCGATGGCGCCCTGCAAACGCGCCTCGGCAAGCGGGTATTCCCCCCGCAGGTAGAGGAAGCCCTTCGACCCGCCGGTCGCGAACGCCTCGATGGTCATGGCCTCGATGACCGCGAACGGATCCGACTCCAGGAGCACCCGGTCCTTGAACGTGCCGGGCTCCGATTCGTCGGCATTACAGACGACGTAATGGGGTCGTGCCTGCTGGCTCGCGACCGCGGCCCACTTGCGCCCAGTCGGAAATGCGGCACCACCCCGGCCGACGAGCTTCGCGTCGGTGACCTCGCGGATCGTCGCCTCGGCGCCCATCCCCATGGCATTCGTGAGGGCGCGATACCCGCCGTGCGCGCGGTACTCGTCCAGGGATGTCGGATCCGTCGTCCCGATCCGGGCGAGGAGCTGCAAGCCAGCGCTCCCGGCCTGGGGGACCGAGGCGACAACGCCTGCAGGCTTGTCACCAGAGCGGCCAGGCCCAGACGATGCACTCGGCTGGGCAAGGGCGTCATCGAGGCCCGCAAGGATGCCGACGGCATCCGTCGGGGCCATCTCGACCCGGACGGGCACCTCGCCGGCTACCGTGATCATGGCGGCCGGGGCCAGCTCGCAGCGGCCGAGGCAGGGGCTGCGCAGCCAGGTCACGGTCGCGTCGCGGGCCGGGGCTCCGGCTGGACCCAGCCTCCTCCCGAGGTCGGCGCAGACGTCCTCCGCCCCGGCCAGGCGGCAGGCGATGTCGTCGCAGACGTGGGCAACGGCCGGCGGTCGCGGAGACGTCGCGAACAGGGCATAGAACGTGGCCACGCCGTAGGCCTCAGCCGGGGGCACGGACAGCCGCTTGCAGACGTAATTGAGGCCCGGTTGGGTGATCTGTCCGACACGATCCTGGAGCGCATGGAGGGCCGGCAAGAGCTGGTCGCGACGTCCGCGAGCCGCATGCCCACCACGAGCCACGTGCCCGTCCGCTGCGGAGTCGCGTCGCCCCCCGGTCCACCCGGAATCGGCCGACCCCAGAACGGTGTCCACGGCAGCGCGCTCGGCCGGGGACGCGAGCGGCCCGATGACGTGAAGGTCCATCGCTCGGAGTGTAGCCTCGGGCCGAGCCTCGCGCCTCGGGCCCGATCGGCGCGCCGCGGCCCGCAGGTCGGCCGTTCGAGCGGCGTCCTGACCGGCGCCATGATGGTTTCGATCCACGCCCGGAATCGAACGACCCCCGGACGAGCCGGGGGTCGAAAGTGCTGCGTTCGAGGCGGTTAGGCCTGGTCGGCCGCCGCTACGTTCGTCGCACGCGGGCCCTTGGGGCTCGCCTGGACGTCAAAGGTCACCGACTCGCCGCCATTGAGGCGGTCGAAACTGAGAGGTGCCTGAAGTGAGTCGCGATGGAAGAAGTATTCCTTCCCATCCTCGGCGGCGATAAAGCCAAAGCCGCGGTCGGCAATGATCTTCTTGATGTTTCCTGTGGTCACAATGACCCCTTCTGTCTTCTCGAACCTATCTGCAGGCGCACGGCCTGTTCGAGAAGCAGGTCGACCACGCGGAGCACCGCCGCACATTGCGACGACGCCCCAAGGGTACGCCCGATCCGGTTTCGGTGGGCTGGGCGGCGCGGGACCCGTCATCCCCGCGCGCTTCGCTCCGAAACTCAGGCGCCCGGCGGTCGGTAGGTCACGCCGAGCCCACGGGCCTCGTCGACCTCGGCAGCCGTGAGCAGAACAATGGTCGTGATGCCGCCGATACCACTCGCCGAGACTTTGGTCGCGGCGGCGGCTGCCGCAGCGTTGTTCGGCAATTCGGCAATCATGATGAAGTCGTCATCGCCGAAGGCCCAGTAGGCCGCCTCGACGCGACCGCCGACGCTCGCGGTGAGCTCAGCAACGGCCTTGAGTCGGCCGGCAGCACCTTCCTTCAAGAGTCCCTGGATCCCCGCCTGGGTGTAGTGGGCGCGAAACATGTAGTGGGCCATCTCATGGTCCTCCTCGCAGTACGACCGGCCGGGCACGGCCGTGGTCGCGAGGCGCCATCGTGAGCCGCAGATCGAGGTGCGTCAACCGGGATCAGCGCGCGAGGAAGTCGCCGAGGTAGCGCTGGATCAGGAACAACACGATCGGCAGAACCAGCGCCGTAGCAAAACCCGTGATGGCCCCTGAGGTCCACGGCCAGGTCGGCACACGGTTCACGACCTCCGGCACCGCGACCAGCGTGGACAGGGCCCGGTTCTGCGCTTCGATCGCCGGTCCATCCTCGGTGTCGACGGCCGTCTGGATCGCCATCAGGGCGAGCGTGATCCTTCGGCCGAGGTCGGCCTGGAATCGCTGCTTCTCAGCCGCGATCAGCTCGTGGATGCCTCGCAACGGAACCACAAAGGCTGTTGCCGCGATGACAGCCGTGAGCCCGTAGTAGGCGAGGCTGACGATGATGAACCCGGCACCTGCACCCTCCGGGATCAAAAGAATGCCTGGCACCAGGAGGACGATCAGGCCGATGGCGGTCTGCGAAGTCACCCGAGAGAAGCCGTAGAGCGGACCTTGGTCAAACAGGTCGATCCCGCTGATCTTGCGGTGGATCTGATCGACGAGCCGAAGCTGACGGAACGTGTGGTAGATCAGGACGAAGAAGATCGACGAAATCAGCGACTCCCAGATAGAGCGAACCGCCAGGAGCGCGGGCGGCATGCCCACGATGCCGCTGCCCACCGGGTCGGCGACGTAGACAGCCGGACCCAGCGCGATCGCAATCAGTCCGCGCCATTGTGCTACCATGTGCTACATGAGCGAAGCGGATGGTCGCCCGTCGCGAGTTGGCGTTCGCGAATTGCGCCAGAACCTGTCGATCTACCTTGACCGCGTGAAGGCGGGCGAAACCCTCGAGGTCACCGAACATGGGCAGCCGGTCGCTCGACTGGCCCCGAACCCGCCGCAGAATCTCTCGATTCTCGACCAGATGATCGCCGACGGCCGCGTCACGCCTGCGACGTTTGATCACCGACTCCTCCCGCCGCCACCTCCGGACCCCACGCCCGGCGAACCGACGCTCTCCGAGATCCTCCAGAAGATGCGTGACGAGGAGTACGAGTGACGCAGCTCGCCTATATCGATACTTCGGCGCTGGCGAAACTGGTTCTGGACGAGCCTGGTTCTCGTCAGATGATCCAATGGCATGTCGAGAGCGAACGGATCATCACCAGTCGGGTCGGGATTATTGAGATGCGACGTGTCGCGGCTCGACACGCCCACGATGCCGCGCACCTGGAAGCCGTGCTGCGATCGATCGAAACATTCGAGCTCGACGCGACCACGGCTCACATCGCCGGTGCCGTAGCACCGGCTGCACTCCGAACGTTGGACGCAATTCATCTCGCCACAGCCCTGCGGCTGGCGCCCGGGCTGGATGCATTCGTGACCTACGACGATCGCCTGGCTGCAGCTGCCCGAGCCATCGGCCTGCCCGTGGTGCGGCCCGCCTGAGCTGGTCGGCCAATGACCGCATCAGCTGGCGGGACTCGGCTCCAAAAGCTTCTCGATCCGAATGGCCGTGGCCTTGAATTCGGCGGTGCCGGACTTCGGATCCGTCGCATCAATCGTGAGGAGATTGACGGCCACCTCGTCCTGGAAGTGGAGGGTCATGAAGGTCAATCCGGGCCGCAGGCCCTCGTCGAGGCGAACGGGTGCCTCGATCTGGCCGCGCCGCGAGACAATGCGGACGCGCTCGCCTTCGGCGAGGCCGAAGCGGGCAATGTCCTCCGGGGACATATCCAGAGACTCGCCGCGGCGCATCGGCGAGCGGAACGATCCGGTCTGGACGCCGGTGTTGTAGCTATCCAGGCGTCGACCCGTGGTCAGCCGGATCGGGAAGTCGTCATCCAGTTTGTCCACCGGTGGATCGTGATCGACGGGCACGAACGGCACACGATTGCCGGGAACCGGGTCCTCCCAGAGCCGTGAGTGAAGGAACAGCTCGCCGGGATGCTCGTCATCCCAGCATGGCCACTGGAGCCCTCCCTCGGCCTCGAGCCGGGCGTAGCTCATCCCCTTGTGGACGGGGGAGAGGCTGCGCAGTTCGTTCCAGACGCCCTCGGCCGAGGGCTCGCCCCACTCGTGGCCCATCCGGCGAGCCAATTCGAAGATGATCCAGAGGTCGTCGCGAGCGTCGCCGGGCGGGTTGAGGGCCTTCCGGACGCGCTGGACACGGCGTTCGGAGTTCGTCACGGTGCCTTCGGACTCGGCCCACGCGGCCGATGCGGGGAAGACCACGTCGGCCATCTCCGCGGTCGCGGTCAGGAACAGGTCCTGGACGACCAAGAACTCGAGGCTGCGGACGAGCTCCTTGGTGCGCTTCTGGTCGGCTTCCGACTGGACGGGGTTCTCCCCGATGACGTACGCGGCCCTGAGCTCGCCGCGCTCGATGGCATCGAACATCTCCGACAGGTGCATGCCCTTCTTCGGTGGCACCGGCACACCCCAGGCCACATCGAACTTCGCTCGCAGCGCGTCATGTTCGACGTGCTGGAACCCGGGTAGCCGATCCGGCAGGGCGCCCATGTCGCCGCCACCCTGCACGTTGTTCTGGCCCCGCAACGGGTTCAGGCCGCTGCCGTAGCGGCCAACGTGGCCGGTCAGCAGCGAAAGGTTGATCAGCGCGAGGACGTTGTCCACCGCGTTGTGGTGCTCCGTGATCCCGAGCGTCCAGCAGAGCATCGCGCGAGGTGCCTGCGCATAGGCGTGAGCCAGCTCGCGGATCGCGTCGGCTGGAACGCCGGTCTCACGCTCGGCGTATTCGAGTGTGTACGACTCGA